>JALWUZ010000131.1 GCA_027079895.1 Anaerolineae bacterium | reverse complement strand
ATACGGAGGCGGTGATGAACGGCAAACACGGAGATGGGAAAGTATACCGGAGGGTGACGTACACGCTGTACAAGGACGGGAGATTTTACATCATCGAGAATGTCCCCGCACGGGTGGACGAGGAGACTGGAGAGCAGTTGTTCTCCCCGGAGACTGTAGAGAGGTTGCAGAGGATCATCCTGGGGAACAAGAAACCGCTTCGAGTAGTTCAAACTCCGGTGTTCGAGTTTGCATCATGACGCAAATCGGCCCTGGACACCCGGTGGGGGGCTTCCCTGGGCCTTTTGTAGACCCCGGCTTACTTCCGACTAGGGATATTATGTAAACTTCGCCCCACTTGCCCCCCGCTTGCTTTGTGTTAGAATACCCTGCGAATCCGCTCGATTAGCGAGGCGCGGTCGTTCAGGCCGCGCCTTTTGCCGGTGAGGAATTATGTCCGTCAAATCCGCCAAATCCATCGTCGTCGGTGCGGCCTTGTTCGTCGCGTTGGCCGTGGTGCTCTGTGGTTCGTTCGCCGCCGGTTTCGAGTTCCAGCGGCAGCGGAGAGCCCACCAGACCGCCGAGGCGGGCCCGTTCTCCGTTTTCTGGGAAGCGTGGGGCTTGGTGGAGCGGTACTTCTACGGCGGGCCGCCCTCCCCGCAGGCGCGTACCTACGGTGCCATCCGGGGCGCGTTGGCGTCGCTGAACGACCCTTACACTACCATCATCACCGACACCGCCGCTCTCAGCCCGACCGTCACCGCGCGGACGATCCTCACCGCCAACGTCGGGTACATAGCCATCGCGGAACTCGGCCCCCGCACCGGTGCGGAGTTCCAGGCCGCCGTCGAGGAGTTCGCCGCCGCCCCGGTGAAGGCCGTCATCCTCGACCTCCGGGGCACCGGCGGCGGGTACCTGACTGCCACCCAGACCATCCTCGACTCGTTCCTCGACGGCGGGACGGCTTTCTACGCGGTGTACCGCGACGGACGAGAACAGATGTTCACCTGTGAGCCGGGCGGCGCGATGACTGCCCTCCCGGTGGCGGTGTTGCTCTCCGAGGACACGGGCGGCGGGGCGGAGGCGGTCGCCGGGACATTGCGGGAGCGCGGTCGGGCCACGCTGGTGGGCGCGGCCACGGCCGGGGATGGCACCGCTCAGGCGGCGTACCGTCTCAGCGACGGCTCGACGCTCTACCTCACCGTCGCCGCCCTCCTGACCTCCGCCCACCACGCGGTGCATAACGTGGGGGTGACGCCGGATGTCGCCGTGAAGTCCGACGACGCCCTGGCGACCGCTCTCGACATTTTGAAGGAGTGAAGTATGCGTAACGCGGTACGATTCACCCTGGCGGCACTGGTGCTACTGGTGCTCATCGTCGGCGCGTTCTGCGCCGGATTCGGGACGGCCTACCTGTTGGCCGAGAACTACCTGCTCCCATCGCCCAGAGTGACGGTTTCTCCCACCACGCCGCCCCCGACGGTCGCGACGGAGACCGCCCCCGCTCCAACGGCGACGCCGCTACCGACCGTCCCTCTGTCGGAGGAGGATCAGGAGACCTTCCAACTGTTCTGGGAGGTGTGGGGCCTGGTGCAGCAGTACTTCTACGGCGACCTGCCGGATATGCAGCAGGTCACTTACGCCGCCATCCACGGCATGCTGAACAGCCTGGACGACCCCTACACCGCTTTCATCGAGCCCCAGGCCGCCGCCATCATCGCCGAGGACGCCACCGGAGAGTTCCAGGGCATCGGGGCCTACGTCGAGATGGACGAGGAGAGCGGCAAGGTGATCATCACGGGGGTATTCGAGGGCGGCCCGGCGGAGAAAGCCGGTCTGCAAGAGGGGGATTTGATCTCCGAAGTGGACGGCGTCTCCATCGTCGGCAAGACCCTCTACGAGGCTATCGGGCTGATTCGCGGCCCCGCCGGCACCTCGGTCACTCTGTTGGTCGAGCGGGAGGGGGTAGACGAGCCCTTCGAGGTGACGGTCGTCCGCGCCAAACTGGAAATCCCCATCGTCGAGTACAAGATGCTGGACGACGGCGTGGGGTACATCAGCCTGCGCGAGTTCAGCGCGACGGCCGAGAAGAACGTGCGCGAGGCCCTGGAAGACCTCCTGAGCCAGGAACCGGTCGGTATCGTCCTCGACCTGCGGCAGAACCCCGGCGGCTGGCTCGACCAGGCGATCGGTGTGGCCGATCTGTTCCTGGACGACGGCACGATCCTCATCGAACGCTGGAGCGACGGTCAGGAGAAACGGTACGAGGCCCATCCGGGGGATGTGGGCGAGGAGGTGCCGCTGGTGGTGCTGGTCAATGGCGGCAGCGCGAGCGCGTCGGAGATTGTCGCCGGGGCGTTGCAAGATCGGGAACGGGCCACGTTGATCGGCGAGACCACTTTCGGCAAGGGCTCGGTGCAGCGACCGTTTACCCTCGGCGACGGGTCGGAGTTGCGGGTGACGATCGCCCGCTGGTTCACGCCCAACGACCGCGCCATCCACGGACGCGGCATCACGCCCGACATCGTGGTCCCCTGGCCGGAGGACGCCGGGCCGGACGAGGACCCGCAACTCGACCGGGCCGTCGAGTACCTGCTCATAGCCTCCGGGCAATAGAATCGGAGAACGATATGGCCGGTATCAAAGTCATCGCCACGAACCGCCGGGCGGCGCACGATTACAACCTCGAGGAGCGGTACGAGGCCGGGCTGGTGCTGACCGGCACGGAGATCAAATCCATCCGCGCCGGCCGGGTGAACCTGAAAGACGGCTACGTCCAGCCGCGCCAGGGGGAACTGTGGCTGATGAACGTCCACATCGCCCCCTACGACCCGGCCGGCCGTCACTTCGGCCACGACCCACGCCGTCCGCGCAAACTGCTGCTCCATCGCCGGGAGATCAACCGCCTCATCGCGCGGGTGCAGGAACGGGGCTACACCATCATCCCCACCCGCCTGTACCTGAAGAACGGCCGGGCGAAGGTCGAAATCGCCCTGGCGCGGGGGCGGCGGAAGTACGACAAACGGCGGGCAATCGCCGAGCGGGATGCTCGTCGAGAGGTGGAGCGGGCTTTGGCCGGTCGTTGAGGGTGTTTTTGTGTGGTTGATGATAATGACTACGCGAAATCCAGGCCGCTGCACACACCATCTCGATTTGACACATCCCAATCATGGGCTATAATGCCCCCGCAAATTCACCAGAGAAAGAGGCTTTCTATGACAGAGGAACTTACCCTAACAGCCCCGCACTCCATCACCGACCTGCGGCCCAAGATGCGCCTGGAAGGCACCGTCAAAGAGACGCAACTCTACGGCGCGGTTGTGGACGTCGGCCTGGAGTACGACGGCCTGATACACATCTCCCAACTCTCCACCAAGCGCGTCAACCGCGTCACCGACGTGGTCAAGCCGGGCGATAAGGTGACGGTCTGGGTCACGAAGGTGGACCCCGCTCACGGGCGCATCGGCTTGACGATGGTCGAGCCCCCCAAAGTGGACTGGCGGGAAATCGCCGAGGGACAGGTCTACACCGGCACCGTGACCCGCATCGAGCCCTACGGGGCCTTCGTGGACATCGGCGCGGAGCGGGCCGGACTGCTCCACGTGCGGGAAATGTCCACCGGCTACGTCCGCCACCCGTCGGAGATCGTGCAACTCGGCGATGAAATCGAGGTGCGCGTCCTCAAATTCGACCGGCGCAAGCGGCGGATTGACCTGACGATGGCGGACATCGCCGAGGAAGTGGAAGAGGAAGACGAGGACGAGGGGCCGACATGGACGGCGATGGAGATCGCCCTCCAGCGGGCCCAGGGGCAGCGACGGTCACGGGAGCGGCATCACCGGAAGCAGCGACGACCGGACCTGTCGGAGCGGGAGAACATCCTGGCCCGCACGCTGGAACAGCACAGCGGAGCGTAGCCCCCCACCCACCCGACTCGCTATCCACACGCGCTGGCCGGGTAGCGGGTTGGGCCAGATAATGACTACGCGAAGAGCAGCCCGGCGTCCACCGGTTGCCGCCGGGCTCTCTCTTTGCCTACCAGCACCCGTCCCTCAACACCGCGCAACCGGTCAACTCCTCCGGCGCGACCCGGCGCGAGAGGTCGTAGAAAACGTGGTAGTCCCCAATCTGCGCCTCGGAGCAACTAACCCCCGCCTCGCGTAACCGAGCCCGCAGCGACCGATCCAGCAGCGGGTTGTTGGTGGTGACGTAGACGACGGCGGGAGAGGCGGCCACCATCTCGTCGTAGGGCGCGTACCGGTCATCGCGGAGAGTGTACCGCAGGTCCGCCTTGTACGGCAGACGCGGTATCAGGATGATCTCCTCCCGCGAGAGGAAGGCGATCGGGTAGGCGACCCAGTAGTTGCCGTAGCCGCGCCGCCCGTCGTGGGCGCGGAGGAAGTCCATCAGCGCAGCGTCGTACCGATGGTCAACCTGGGTGATGGCCTCGAACTGGGTCGTCAGCCCCGGCGGATTGGCCCGCGCCGCCAGCGCGACGCCGGTCAGGTTGAAGAGCAGGATAGCCGCCAGCAGCCCCCCACCCCACCGTCGAGGGAGGCTCGACAGCACTCCGGCGGCGAAGGCGGCCAGCGGCAGGTAGAGCGGCAGGAAATACCGCCCGGACGGGTCGCCGCCGAAGGGGGTCAGGACGAAGCCGAGGAACAGGGCCGCCCAGACACCCCACAGCAACAGGTATTCCCGCCAACGACGCCCACCCCAGGCCAGCGCACCCAGATAGACCACCAGCACCGGCGCGGCCATCCACAGCGGCGGCCCGGCGACGCTCCAGGGGAAACGGAGGCCGAAGAGCACCGGCAGCCCCAGGACGATGAAGTTGAACGTCCGCATGGCGACGTTGCCCAGGAAACCGCCGGCCGTCGCCGTGCTGGACACCGCCACTCCCAGCAGTTCCGCGACGCCGGCCTCGAAGCGGCCCAGGTTTCCCAGCCACCAGGGCCCGCTGCCGACCAAGAACCCCAGGGCGGCCAGTGACAGGTCGCCGGGGCGTGGACGGCGGGGCAGCAGCCACAGCCCGACCGGCACCAGGTAGACCAGCACCAGCCCGAAGGCCCAGAACCCCAATCCCCCGACCAGCCCCCAGGCCAGCCAGAGAGCGCGGCGGTGGGCATCCTCGCGTCCCAGGCGATGTCCCCACCACAGGAGCAGGTTGCCGAGCAAGAGGGCCTCGCCGTAGCCGCCCAGGGTCGCCGTTGTGTAGAGCGTCAGCAGAACCGGGGGGAAACCGAGTAGTAGAAGGGCCAGCAGCGCGGCGCGGGGCGAGTCGCTGAAGCGCAAGGCCACGCGGTAGCCGGTGGCGAGGAAGAGGGCGAACAGAGCGGCCTGAACGAAACGCACCATCAACACCCGCTCACCGCCCAGGCGGAAGGCTCCGGCGATGAGATAGGCGTCCAGGCTGCCCATATAAGCCTGTCCGTAGAAAAACCAGGGTCGCTCGCCGCGCAAGATGTGCCGGGCCATCAGGGCGACGATCGCCTCATCGGAGTTGAAGGGCACTGCCCCCCCGGCGAGCAACGCCCCCTTGAGGGCCAGCGCTCCCCAGAGGGCAGCGAGAGGACGCCAACGCGAGTTCACCTACTCCGTTCTTCCAGCAGCGCGGAGAGAGCCTGAATCTCCCGCTCCAAGCGGCCCTGGCGTACCCACATCGAAAGCACCAGGACGAAGGTCAACCCCCAGAAGACCGCGTAGGCGATTATCAGGTACAACGACATCTCGGTCATCGGTCATCTCCTTCGATTTGCTCCCGCAGGCGGGCGAGGGTGTCGGCAGCCCATTCGAGCCGCATCCGTTGCCGCAGGAGCGCGAAGTAGAGCAAGGTGAACGCCCCCAGCGAGACAAACAGGGTGTGTGCCATACGCGGCGTCACCGCCATATCCCCTCCGGCCATGATGTCCGGGTGAATCGTCCGCCACCAGCGGATGGCGAACCAGGACAGGGGAACGGTGACGAAGGCGACGCAGCCGTAGACGGCGGCGAAACGGGCCTTGCGCTCCGGCTCCACGATGGCCGTCCGCAACATGCCGTAGGCTATGTAGACGAGCAGTTGCACGGCGGTGATGGTCAGGCGCGGTTCCCACGTCCAGAAGGTGCCCCACGCCTTCCGCGCCCACAGGGAGCCGGTGAGCACCGCCATCGTGATGAAAGTGAGCCCGATCTCCTCCGACGAAAGGGCCCAGATGTCCCAGCGGCGCGTCCGCCGCGCCAGGTAGCCAATCCCCGCGACGAAGGTAACGAAAAAGGCGAAGAACCCCACCCAGGCGGAGGCGACGTGGAAGTAGAAGATCCGTTGCACGTCCCCCATCGTCGCCTCACGGGGGGCGTAGGCGAAGACCATTACCAACGCAACCAGGATAGCCATGTCGCTCAGAGCGAGCAGGACGAGGCCGGGGTAGTCTCTTTTCATCACCATATATCATCATTTAAGAGACGGCCAGCCCCAATGTCGGGCGGCCTTCTCAGGCTATGGAAAATAGCGGTAGACATCTTTCCGGTGTAGCAGCCGAACAAAGATAACCACATCTCCCTCCAGCACCAAACCGAGACGGTAGTCACCTATCCTGATTCGATAGTATCCCTCGCCGCCTCGTAGTTTCCTGACGTTCCCCATCTCCTGAAGAGTTTGTGCCTCCTCAACCTGTTCTATCGCCTGCTTCACCCGCTTCTTAAGCCCTTTGTCCCTCACCCGCTCCAGGTCTTTGACAAAACTCCTCTTGAATTCAACCTTCAAGACACCCCCTCCAAGATTTGGAATACCTCTTCCCTATCAACTGCCGCTGTATCCTCCCCCTCCTTTATGGCTCTCAGCAGACCAAAGTCCTCGATGATTTCTGCTATCAGCTCGTAGAACAGGTCTTTCCGTTCTTGGAGTAATTCCTCAAAGGCTTGCTTGAATAAGCCCTTGATTTGAGTCTCATCCAGCGTCGTGTAGGCCATATTCAACTCCTATCCGCCCCCTCAACGGGCAACCACATCTCCACATCTTCTCTTGTCGGATTGCCCACCCGTCCTCTCGTACTTTGCCTAAACTCGAAGAGCCAACCATTTCGCGAAAGACGCCGGGCTTTCTGTAGAACGCTTTCCCAAGAAGCAATCCCTCCACCCCTATATCCTCATCCAGGTCCGGCCAATGAATCCCACAGCCCGTGCCTGCGATACGGAAATTTTGCCGCTCTTCCGGTGTGCTAATCATTCTCCCCTATCAACAAATTCTCACCCTGTCCCGCCGCGCCCTGCTCAATGTATTGCCTAACAGGCATAAAAAGCCGATCACCTATAATCTCTACGACCTCCCCTGAAGATATCCACTTTACATTCACGATCTTCTCTGGCTCTCTCAGTGAGGCCTTGCCCCCCTTGAACTCGCACGCCCAGTAACTGATTCGTTCACCCGTGTCTGGATGTACCCTCTCTCCTAGCTTCCGTATTGGAGAACACTCTATACCTGTTTCCTCCGCTATCTCTCTCTCCGCTGCCCTCCCATCAGATTCACCGGATTCTACAGACCCACCTGGAAACCACCACTCCTCTCTCCCATCAGACAACCTCTTCCGCACCATCAAAACCTTGCCGCCCCTAATGACTATGCCCACTGCTGTAGTAGGGCGCAGCCCCTCATCCACAGACTGTAACAACCTCTTTACTTCAATGAAGATATCCGACGTACAATATCTTCCGACCTCTCTAGCACGCACCCATCTAACCTCGTCATTCTCATCTGGATCCAGATTTTCCGCCTCACCATCCAAATAGACACAATGCATATATTGACATAATACCTCTGTCTCAGAATGAACCCGCGCCCCTAAGTACTTGTTTGCCTTGCATATCACCCCTGTCT
>JALWUZ010000130.1 GCA_027079895.1 Anaerolineae bacterium | reverse complement strand
TGCCATACGGGAGCGTGGGTCGGGTCGGCCTGGACGCCCTCCCGGAAAAGGCGGCGCGCTTCCTCCACGTTCCCCAACCCCTTCTCCATCAACGCCCACGCCTGCCAAGTCGGAGCATTGGTCGGGTCGGCCTGGACGCCCTCCCGGAAAAGGCGGCGCGCTTCCTCCACGTTCCCCAACCCCTTCTCCATCAACGCCCACGCCTGCCAGGTCGGAGCATTGGTCGGGTCGGCGGCGGTAGCCAGTCGGAAGAGTTGCCGTGCGCTGGTGTATTCCCGGCGGCGTTTCAATGCCAGGGGCAGGAGGGTCAACAGTTTGCGGTGCGGGTCGCCGGGGTGCTCATGCAGGTACCGCCCCAGGGCCTCGAAGAGCGTTCCGTAGAGGTATTCGGCCTCGGGAACCAGCCGCCGCCCGGTCGCCAGCCGGAAGGACTCCTCGGCGATGATCGGGTGACGGGTGTAAAGGCGGTGCTCCGCTTCGGTGACTTCCAGCAGTTCGCCCTCCAGCCGGCCCAGCAGACGGGGGCTCAGTTCGGGCGCGGGGATGCCTATGGCCTGTGCCAGGAGATCCCGCCCCAGCCAGAATCCAAAGCGGTGGACTGCGCTGATGAGAGCGTGGCCACGCAGGAGGACCTCACCGTCAGGCCAGCCCCGGATGCGTTCCAGGACGCTCAGGACAAAATGGGAGAAATCGGCGGCCCCGCTGCGGGCGGTGAGGAGAGCGGGGAGCAGTTGCCCGTCGGCCTTCTGGCGATCGAGGAAGTGACGTAGCCGCTCCGTCGGGGTGAGGGAGGCCAGATGGTCCAGTTTGCCCGCCGCCTCCAGTTTGCCCAGGATGGCACGGGCTTCCGTCCGAACTACCGGCCCCAGGCGGAAAGATTGGAAGCGACAGAGGGAGCGGAGTGTTCCCTCCAGGGAGGCGTGTCGCCATTCATAGAGGCGGGCGTTCCCCAGGACGACGAAGGGCATACCGATCTCTTGCAGGTCGGCGACCAGATGGGGCAGTTCCTCTTCCTGGTCCATAGCGTCCAGGCAGAGGATGAGGGGACGCTGGCCGTCCAGGGGGAGACGGCAATTGGGGAGCACGACACCGCTGTGGCGCCAGAGGACGGGATAACCGGCCGCGGCCAGGTCCCAGGCGAGGCGCATCAACAGGGTAGTTTTGCCCTCGCCGGCCAGTCCGAGGAGGACGCCAAGCCGCTGTGGGGGGAGGTCGGGACAGGTGGCAAATTCCCAGAGGGCCCTGTACAAGGTGCGTTCGGCGTCATCTCCCCGCGCGATGTTGGCCCAATTGGGACGGGTGCCGTCGTAAAAGTCGGCTGGGGACCGGGTGGTCTGGGCCCGGCGGAAAGGCTCGTCCAGCAGGTGGAAGGCGAAAGTGCCTCGCCGGGTGAGCGAGACGACATTGCCATTGCCGGTGATGATGAGCATCTCTCGTGCGTCGCCGCCGATGGCTACGGCTCCCTGACCGCCGGCCAGAGTAAAAGGGGAGTTCGGGAGCATAATATCCTCCTCAATTGACCCGGGCGAGGGGCACCGACTCACCTCGTTCCCGCCGCTGGTGATGAAATCCCATCGTGTTTCCCCTAGTCAGGAGTAAGATGAGCCTCATTCTACAACGACCTGCACCTGCCGTCAAATCCCGCTTGCCACTAACCCGCCTCTGTGCTACACTACCGGCGAATCCGCATAGGGGGAGGGAGATGCTCGCCAAAGTCACCAGTTGCGCCCTGGTCGGGTTGGAGGGAGTCCTCATCGAGGTGGAGGTGGACAACTCGTCGGGCTTCCCCTCGCTGGTGATAGTCGGGCTGCCGGACGCGGCGGTCAAGGAGTCGAGCGAGCGGGTGCGGACGGCGATCCACAACTCCGGGCTGCACTTCCCCGCCAAGCGGCGCGTCACCATCAACCTGGCCCCCGCCGACATCCGCAAGGCCGGCCCGGCCTACGACCTCCCAATCGCCGTCGGGGTGCTCATCGCCACCGACCAGGTCTGGTCTCACGAGGCCGAGGACGCGCTCTTCATCGGCGAACTCTCCCTCGACGGGTCGGTGCGCCACGTCAACGGCATCCTCCCCATCGCCGCCACCGCCCAGGCGCACGGGCTCAAGCGGCTCTTCGTCCCCGCCGTGGACGCCCCGGAGGCCGCCCTCATCGGCGACCTGGAAGTCATCCCGGTCGAGAACCTGCCCCAGTTGGCCGCGCACCTGCAAGGGCTGAAGGCCATCCCGCCCTACCGCCCGACGGAGACGCCGCTTCAGACCCCGCCCAGGTACGCCGCCGACTTCGCCGAAATCAAGGGGCAGGAGCACGTCAAGCGGGCGTTGGAGGTGGCGGCGGCCGGGGGGCACAACGTCCTGATGGTCGGGCCGCCCGGCGCGGGGAAAACCCTCCTGGCCCGCTCTATGCCCTCCATCCTGCCGGAGATGACGGTGGAGGAGTCGCTGGAGGTGACGAAAATCTACAGCATCGCCGGCATGCTCCCCGCCGAAATGCCGCTCATCCGCCGGCGGCCCTTCCGCGCCCCGCACCACACCATCAGCCACGCCGGATTGGTGGGAGGCGGGTCGTGGCCCCGGCCCGGCGAGATCAGCCTGGCCCACCGCGGAGTGCTCTTCCTGGACGAGTTCCCGGAGTTCGGGACGCGCACGCTGGAAAGCCTGCGGCAGCCATTGGAGGACGGGACGGTCTCCATCGCCCGCGCCACCGGCACGCTGACCTTCCCGGCCCGCTTCATGCTCGTCGCCGCGATGAACCCCTGCCCCTGCGGGTACTACGGCGACCCGGTTCACGAGTGTACGTGCAGCCTCTCCGCCATCCAGCGGTACCAGAAGCGCATCTCCGGGCCGCTGATGGACCGGATAGACATCCACATCGAAGTCCCCCGGGTGGAGTACCAGAAGTTGACCGATGACCGGCTGGGGGAGCCGTCGGCGGCGATTCGGGCGCGGGTGGAGCAGGCCCGGGCCCGGCAGACGCGACGGTTCGCCGGGACGCCGCTCCGCACCAACGCCGACATGGGCCCGGCGGAGATTCGGCAATACTGCCGTCTGGACGAGGCCGGCAACAACTTGGTACGGGCCGCCATGCAACAATTGCAACTGAGCGCCCGCGCCTTTCACCGCATCCTCAAACTGGCCCGCACGATCGCCGACCTGGACGGCAGCGAGCGCATCGAGACCCACCACCTGGCCGAGGCGATTCAGTATCGCCCCCGCCGCGTGGTGTGAACGAAAGGAGCAGCAAATGGACGACAAGGCCATCGCGCGGCTGATCGAGATTCTAGAGACCGACCCGGACTTTTTCGTGCCGGTGAAGCGGCTGTGGTTGACGCTCCAACAGGAGGGACTGGACGCCGGTTTGAGTTTGGAGGAGTTCCAGCGGGAGTTAGAGGAAGACGACCGCTTCGAGTTCGGCCCGGACATGGGGACAGACGGGGTGCCGGAGGACTCAAAGACAGTGCGGGAGTTGGAAGCACAGGGGATTTACGGCGGGCAGCGGGTCAAACTGCGCAGCCGCGTGGTGACGGCGGATGACATCTTCGCCGCGATGGCCCGCAGCCTGGCACGGGTGAACGCCGCACTGCAAGGGGCGTGGGAGAATCGGCCCCGATGGGACCACGAGGTAGAGGAGCACCTGCTGGACATCCTCACCACCAGTCAGGACTTGATGAGCGAACTCGAGGAACTGCTGGAGCAACGTGAGTGATGCTCGCGTGAGTTGCTCCCCATGATTATCCCCCAATCAGCATAGTTTTGAGCATGATTCGTCGTAGTCGTAGGGACGGGGATTGTGGGGATAAGTGGCCGTTCCGCCGCCTCAGGCCCAGATGTGGGCGTCGGGCGGGGCGGCTGTCCAGATGTGGGGGATGAGGGCGCGGCGGTTATCCACAGTGCTTTGTGGAGAAGCGGGGAGAACTCCACAAACCGGCAGGCCGAGGTGGGGGATGAGGCCCGGCCGGGTGTGGAAAAGCGGTTTATTATCCACAGGCGGCGCGAGTTATCCACAGAAATTCGAGAGTTATCCACAACCGGTCAGGTGAGGATGACCCCGCCGCGCACCTCCCACAGCGTCGCCCGTTGGCGGAACTCCGGGCTGAACATCTCCAAGTCGGTCGCCGTGAGCAGAGCCTGTTCCGCCGCCTCCACCTGGGCGAGCAGATACCGCCGCCGGGAGGCGTCCAACTCCGCCAAGACCTCGTCCAGGAGGAGCACCGGCTTCTCCCCGGTGTGCTCCTGCATCCACGCCAACTCCGCCAGTTTGAGCGACAGTACCGCCGTTCGCTGCTGCCCCCGTGAGCCGAAGGTGCCCAAATCCACCTCGTGGGTGCCCTGGGCCGGGCTGCCGGCGATGAACCGCATCTCGTCCCGGTGGGGTCCGGTCAGCGTCATCCCGCGCAGAATCTCATCCGGCCGGCGGGCCTGGAGCGCAGCGCGGAACGCCTCGACCAGGCCGTCGTCCCCCACCTCCGGCGGCGGGCCGGTGTAGGGAGGCAATCCCAGCCCCATCTGATACCGCTCCCGCGCCGGAGGAGCGGCCGGGTCGAAGTTGGGACGGTACTCCAGCCGCAGCCATTCCAACGCGCCGGTGAGCCGCCGGTGAATCTCGGCCGCCTTCTGGGAGAGCGTGGCCACCAGCCCGCGCCGCCGGTCGGCGATGAGTACCCCCGTGCGGGCCAGCGTCTCCTCGAACGGGAGCAACTGGGACTGGTCGCCGCCCTCGTCGCGCAGATGACGGAGGGCGGCGTTTCTCTGTCGCAGGGCCTCGGCGTAGAGCCCCACCGCCCGGCAGTATTCGCCGTCCACCTGGCACAGAGTCCCGTCCAGGTAGCGGCGGCGCACCGACGGCGAGCCGGAGACCAGTTCCACGTCCTGGGGGGTGAAGAGCACCACGTTCAGGTGGCCGGCCAGGTCGGCGCGGCGTTTTCGGGCGCGGTTGATGCGGATGCTCTTCTGGAAACGGGAGGAGCCGTTGGCGAGCGGCTTCTTCTCCAGGATGATCTCCAGTTCCTGCGCCTGGTCGCGGCGCACCACCTCGGCCCAGACGCGGGCGTAAGGGAGCCCCTCCGCCTCGGCCTCCCAGCGGATCAGTTGCCGCTCGGTGGAGGTGAGGGGAGAGGCTCCGGTGGCGAGGAGATAGACCGCCTCCAGGAGGCTGGTCTTCCCCTGGGCGTTCGCGCCGTGCAGGAGGAGCGTGCGCTCCGGCAGGGCCAGTTCCAACCGCGCGTAGTTGCGGAAGTTGGTCAGGCTGAGGTAGCGGATGTGCATCGCGGTCGGTCAGGCGCCGAATTTGGTGAGCCGCCCGGCGTACCCCATCGCCAGGGGGAGCAGGTCGGTGTGATGGATGTGCCCCAGACCGCCGGCCATGCAGGGCCGCTCGCCGAACTGCGTCACCCGGTCGGGGCGGATGTACCGTCCCCAGAGTAGAACGGGGAGTTCGTGCCAACTGTGAGCCTTCCACACCGCCGGGGTGGAGTGGTCGCCGGTGACGATGACCACGTCCGGCCCCAGGGCCAGGATGTCCGGCAGGAGGCGGTCGAAGTGCTCGATGACCTCCACTTTGGCGTCGAAGTCCCCATCCTCGCCCCGGCTGTCGGTCTTTTTGACGTGGAAGAAGAAGAAGTCGTACTCCCCCCAGTGCTCGGTGAGGGTCTGTACCTCGTCCTCGATGGTCTCCCCGGTGGGCAGAACCTCCATCCCGGCCAGTTTCGCCACGCCGCGGTACATCGGATAGGTGGCGATCGCCCCGCAGCGCAGTTTGTACACGTCGGGCATCTGCGGCAGGCCGGGGTCTTTGGCTATGCCGCGCAGGTTGCAGCCGTTGGCGGGGTGCTCGTCGGCCAGCAGTCGCCGGGCCTCGGCCAGCCATTGATTGAGCAGCCGCGCGGTGGGGGCCGCCTCCGGGCGCAGCGGTTCGACCGGCAGCGGCGGCTTGCCGGTCATCTGGGGGTCGGTCTCCGTCAGGCCGTCGTGGAGGTCGTCGCCGCGCAGGACGAGCACGAAGCGATACTCCTTCACCGGCTCGACGAAAGTCTCCACCCCCGGCAGGCGGATTTGGCGCAGTTTGGCGCACAGCCGGGCCCCTTCCTCGGTCGGGATGCGCCCGGCCCGGCGGTCGGTAATCAGCCCGTTCTCGTCCAGCGTGCAGAAGTTCCCCCGCGCGGCGATGTCGTTCGGCTGGAGGTCGAAGCCGATACCCAACGCTTCCAGCACGCCGCGCCCGATTTCGTACTTCAGCGGGTCGTAGCCGAAGAGGGCCAGATGGCCGGGCCCGCTGCCGGGTGAGATGCCCGGCGCGACGGGGATGCTCATCCCGCAGATGGAGCGGGCGGCCAGGGCGTCGAGATGGGGGGTATGGGCGGCCTCCAACTCGGTCGGCCCGGTGGGAGTCAGCGGCAGGCCGCCCAGCCCGTCCATCACAATCAACAGGATTTTGGTCTCCCCACCGATCGCCAGTCTGCGAATCAGGTTCAGGTCGCTCATCGCGCTATCGGATCGCCAGTTCGGTCTGCTTGTCGAAGATGTGGATACGATCCATGTTGAAGGCCACCGGGATGGTGTTCCCCACCCGTGCGCTGGTGCGGGGGTCGAAGCGGCCCATAAACTGGTCGTGGGTCGTCATCAGGTAGACGATGATCTCGTTGCCCATCAACTCGGTCACGTCCACCTTCGCCTCGACGATGGCCTTGTTGATGCCCGGCGGGGCGTACTGGGGGTCGTGGGTGTCCTCCGGGCGGATGCCGAAGACGACCTCTTTGCCCAGGTGGGGGCGATAAACGGCCGCTTTGTCGTCGGGGATGTCCAGGATGAAGTCCTGGCAGTCCACGGCCACCTTGCCGTTGTGCTCGACCAACTTGGCCTCGATGAAGTTCATCGCCGGGCTGCCGATGAAGCCGGCGACGAACATGTTGACGGGGGTATCGTAGAGCACCTGGGGCTTGTCAATCTGTTGCAGGACGCCGTCCTTGAGGACGGCGATGCGGGTGCCCATCGTCATCGCCTCGACCTGGTCGTGGGTGACGTAGATGAAGGTGGTCTCCAGCCGCTGGTGGAGTTTGCTGATTTCGGCGCGGGCCTGGACGCGCAGTTTGGCGTCCAGGTTGGAGAGCGGCTCGTCCATCAGGAAGACGTTGGGCTCCCGCACGATGGCCCGCCCGACGGCCACGCGCTGCCGCTGGCCGCCGGAAAGTTGCTTCGGTTTCCGGTCGAGGAGTTCCTCGATGCCCAGGATTTTGGCCGCCTCGTGGACGCGGCGGTCAATCTCCTGCTTGTTGACCTTGCGCAGCCGCAGGCCGAAGGCCATGTTGTCGTAGACCGACATGTGAGGGTAGAGGGCGTAGGACTGGAAGACCATCGCGATGTCCCTGTCTTTGGGGGGCACGTCGTTGACCAGCCGGTCGCCGATGTAGATGTTCCCCTCGGTGATCTCCTCCAGCCCGGCCAGCATGCGCAAGGAGGTGGACTTGCCGCACCCGGAGGGGCCGACGAAGACGAGGAACTCTTTATCCTCGATGTGGATGTTGAGGTCTTTGACCGCCACCACGTCGCCGAAGCGTTTGGTGACATGCTCGTAGGTGACACTTGCCATTGTGGGAGACTCCTTTCTCGTTTTGATTTTGCTCTCTCAAGCCAGAACGACCCGCACACCGGCCTCGCTCAAGTCCCACAGGTGGGAGGAGGGGGCCTCGCGGGTCGTCACAATCACGTCTATCTCGGACACGGGGGCGACGAAGGCCGCCGCTACCCGTCCGATCCGTTCCGCCGGTACCAGGACGATGATCGCCTTGATGCCCAGGCGTCCCACGATCTGCGACCAGGAGGTGCCGGCGTTCGACTCCTTGATGCCGCC
>JALWUZ010000129.1 GCA_027079895.1 Anaerolineae bacterium | reverse complement strand
CTACGTCGCCGCCGGCGACGTAGTGAGTGCCACTCGGCAGCGCGTCGGTGATGGTGGCGTCCGTCGCCGCGGCGATGGAGTCGCTGTTGGAGATGGTCAGGATGTAGGTGAACGGCGCACCGGCCACCGGCGTCACCGCCACCGTCTTGGAGATGCTCAACACCGGCGCGTGTACCTCCACCGGAGCGGACGCCGTCGCCGTGTAGCCGCACCCGTCAACGACGGTCAGCGTGACGGTGTAACTGCCCGCCGCCATGTAAGAGTGCGTCACCACCGGCCCGGAGCCCACTATGCCGTCGCCGAACTGCCACTCCCAGTCCACAATCGGCCGGCCGTTGGTGGTGCTCTGGTCGGTGAAGACGACCGGCTCGTACACCGCCACCGGAGAGGGGGCGAAAGTGAAGGCCGGCGAGAAGTTCGGCGTGCTCAAGGTGGTGTTCAGTGCCGCCCCCCAGTTGCTACCCACTCCCTGGTCGCTGCCCACGACCCAGTACTCCTCGTTGAAGAGCGCGGTCTGGCAGGTGGTGACGACGAAACTCACCTGGGCCGTGCCCGGCGCAGCGATCGTCAGACCGTCCCAGGTGACGATGCCGCCGGATTCCATGCCGCCGGTGATGTAGGTCGCCCCGAACGGCACTTTGTCGGTGACGACGACGCCCGTCGCCTCGGCGATGGAGTCGCCGTTGGAGATGGTCAGGATGTAGGTCAACGGCACACCGGCGACCAGCGTCCCCGTCGCCGTCTTGGAGATGCTCAACACCGGCGCGTGTACCTCCACCGGGGCGGACACGGTCGCCGTGTAGCCGCACCCGTCAACGACGGTCAGCGTGACGGTGTAGTTGCCCGCCGCCGTGTAGGAGTGCGTCACCACCGGCCCGTAGTCCACATCCCCGTCGCCGAACTGCCACTCCCAGTCCACAATCGGCTTGCCGTCGGTGGTGCTCTGGTCGGTGAAGACGACCGTCCCGTACACTGCCACCTGAGAGGGGGCGAAAGTGAAGCCCGGCAGGATGGTCGGCGAGTTCAGGTAAGTATCCACCACCAGCCCCCAACCGGTGTCGGCTCCCTCCGCGCTGGTGATGACCCGGTACCACTCGTTGCTCAACGAGGTCTGGCAGGTGCTCACCACCCAGGAGACCTCCGCCCGCGTCCCGGTCGGGATCTCCGGCACCGTCCAACTGACCCAGCCGGACGGCATCAGTGTCCCGCCAGAGACGTAGTAGCCGCCCCACGGCACCGCGTCGGTGATGACTACGTTCGTGCCGGTCAGGTTGCCGCTGTTGGTGACGACGATGGTGTACGTGAACGGCACCCCCGCCGTGTACGGCCCGGTGGCGTACTTGTTGATCTCGAACACCGGCGTGTACAGGACTACCTCCACCGCGTTGGTGTAGACTCGCTTCCCTAAATAGCCGCAACTGTCGGTGACGGTCAAGGTGACGGTGTAGAACCCGTCCGTGGTGTAAGCGTGGGTCACGTAGGAGCCGCTGCCGACGCTCCCGTCGCCGAAGTCCCAACTCCACTTCACGATCGGCCCGCCGTCGCTGGTGGTGAGGTCGAAGAACTCGACTACGTGGCCGACGGGGACGTGGGCCGGGATGGCGACGAAATCGGCGTTGATGGACGGCGATGCGACGTTGGTCTGCAACGGCTTACCCCAGCCGCTGTCAATGGCCTGAACGCTGGTGATGACCCGGTACAGTTCGTTAGTGATCTCCTTGCAAGTGGTCACGGCGAAGGAAACCCTTGCCTCGCCGTTCCCGGCAGCCGCGAGGTAGTGGGTCAAACTGACCCAGCCGGACGGCATCAGCGTCCCGCCGGAGACGTAGTGCGCCCCGCTCGGCAGCGCGTCAGTGATGACGATGTCCGTCGCGCCGCCGTGCCCCGTGTTGGTGACGATGAGCGTGTAGGTCAGCGGGCCGCCGGCCACCGGCGTGACCGTCACGATCTTGGTGATGGTGAGCACCGGCGCGTGGACCGTAGTCGTCGCCACGTTGGTATCGTACTTCACCCGCTGGGCGACGGTGATCGCCGCCGTGTTGGTGAACTGGAGCCCGTCGGTCAGCCCTTTCTTCACCGTGGCGGTGATGTTCAGGAAGAGGGTCTCACCGGGGGATATGACTCCGTTCCACCACACCGCCCGGCTGGTGGAGTAGTAACTCGAGTAGGTCGGTGTGATGTTGGAGGAGTGGCTGTCGTAGTCCACCTCCGCCGGCAGGACATCGTTGATGATGATGGAGGCCGGAGCAATCGGGTCGGCGTTGACGACGGTGATGGTGTAGACCAACTTCTCGCCCAGGTAGGCATATCTGTCCGTCGGGAATTTGCCGTAGAGCAGCGGCTCCACCTCGTCGAAGCCGATGTCCCAGGCCCAACTGAAGCCCAGCGGGCGGGGTTGGTCGTCGTAGTCGTGGTCGGGGAGGCCCGCGCTGGACGTGCCATGGTCAATGCAGGGGGAGCCCTGTTGCAGGTGGTAGTAGTTCACCAGGTCTCCCTGGGCGATGAAGAGCGGGTCGAGGGAGAAACTGTTGGCGCCGCCGACGGTTCCGGTGTAGTTATCGGGCGAGTTGTTCCAGACGTCGTTATAGTCCAGCGAACCGCCTCTGTAGAAGATGCCGCCGCCGATGCTGTCGGTCGAGTTGCTCACCACGATCGTGTTGGAGACGACGCCGTCCCACATGCAGATGCCGCCGCCGCCCCTCGAGGTGCTACTCAGATAAGCCGCGTTGCCGACCACCGTGTTGTTGAGCACGTAGGAAGGGGAAGAAATGTAAAACCCGCCGCCGCCCAACACACCGGAAGTTACATCGCTGATGACGTTATGGTACAGGAGATTGTTGGTAGCAGTAGCGACACCTGACAAGAAGATGCCACCGCCACCGGCCCCACCGCTGTGCCCCTGGGCCAGGTTGCCCACTATCAGGTTGCCGTCGAACCGGTCCGCCGATGCCCGCTTAGCAACTCCTATGCCGCCGCCCCAAGCGGTGTCACCTTCGGCCCGGTTCCAGGCCAGCGTGCTGCCCTGAATCATAGCGGTCGTAGTAGACCAAATCGAGAAGGCCACGCCGCCGCCGCAGGCTGTGTCATTGTCGGCGTAGACCGCGTTGTGCGTCACGCGGCTATCGTTGATGACGACGTTGGGAACAGACCAGAACGAACTGATGGAGATGCCACCGCCGTAGCCGTCCCAGTTGGAAGCGGTGATGACGTTGGCAGACACCAGCGTGTTACTGATGAGGGCGTTGATCTCGTCCAGGTCAATCCCGCCGCCATAGGCATAGTCCGTCGCCGTCACCACGTTCCGGTAGATGAGGCAGTCAATGATCTGCGGAGAGTCCGCCGCACTGCTACCCCACAGTTCCATGCCGCCGCCGTAGCCGTCTTGCCCGGAGAGCACGAAGTTCCCGTGGAAGCGGTCGTTGATGAAGCGGGTACTGCCGCCCCGCAGGTACACCCCCGCACCCTCGGCGTCGAAGCCGGACTGCGATTGCAGGCTGTTGCTGTAGATCTGCGTGTTGGTGATTAGATGGGTGCCGGTGAAGATGGCCACTCCCGCGCCCCAGGCGTTGCCGGAGGCCGGCGCGTGCCGGTTGAGGCGGATGATGCTGTCGGCGATGGTGATGGGGTTGGTGGTGGAGATGACCACCCCGTGTGTGCCGTATTCGATGATGGTCGGGTCCAGGTAGCCCTTGCTGCCCGGCGCGAACCGGATACCGTACCACTGCCCCGGCGCGGGGTAGCAGCCGGTGGTGGTGAAAGTGACGGTGATGCCGCCCGTCGCGCCGCTGCGCAGTTCCCCGCCGACGATCAACTCGATGCGGTCTTGGTCAACCCCCAAGTTGCGCCGGTCGGCCGCGTTGACGTACACGGTCGTGCCGGGCTCAATGCTCAGCGTCACGCTGGGAGGCACGATCACGTCGCCGGTGAGGAGGTAGGTACCGTTCCAGACGGTGTCGGTGAAGATGACTCCGTTCACGCGGGTGATGCCGAGCGTGCCAGTGGGCAGGTACTCGTCCCAGCCGACGTCGAAGTAACCCCAGGGCCGCTCATCCCCTTCGCCGTCCTCGCCGACGGGCACCGCCGTTCCGGCCTCGGCCGCCGGGGAGGAGCAATCGCGCAGGTGATAGTCATCCCCGTCGAAGTCCGCGAAGCCGGGGGCGACGTAGAGGACGTCGTGTGGGTTGAGGATGAAAGGCACAATTGGGAACGTCGCGCTGATGAAGTTGTAATCCATCACCAGCGGCGGTGGCGAGAAGACGGGGGCGCGCCATACGCCGACGGTGTGGGAGAAGAGGATATTGTTGTAGAAGCCGACCACCGGCAGCGGGGAGAACGTCCCGCTGACGACGTAGGCCCCCCAACTATCGCCCGGCCAGCCGTTCGAGCCCGGCGGGAGTCCCATTCCTCTCTGTCCCTCCAATCCGGCGGAGGTCTTGACGCCGGTGTTGTTCATAAAGGGGGTCAGGTGGGTCAGGGCGAAGGCGATACCGATGCCGCCGTCGCCGCCGTTGCCGCCGCCGCCATGGTGCGGTAATGATGGGGAGCTATCAACCCCGCCGTTGCCGCCACCGCCGCCGTCGCCGCCGTTGACACGGTAGGACAGGTTGTTCTTCATCCAGCCGTTGGAATCCACGCCATAGGCGGTTCCACCGTTGCCGCCGTTGCCGCCGTTGCCACCTCTGTAGGTACCTCCTGGCGTTGTTAAGTAGTTTATACCGCCGCCATTGCCGCCGGTGATGCCGTTTCCGGCAGTGATGTCGTGGACGAGAGAGCGGCCTACGGTGCTGCCGTTGATGCCGTTGTTGTACACCCCCCAGGCGTCGCCGGCCGGGCCGCCGCGACCACCATTGCCGCCCACCAAGTCATTGGCAGCCACCCCGGGATCGGCAAAGGCACCCCCGCCGTGTCCGCCGTGTCCGCCGTCGCCGCTCTGGACGTTGACGACCTCGTTGTGGTACAAGAGGCCCCCCCGGAAGTCGTAATTCCAAATCCCGCCGGCCCGGCCGCCGCGCCCGCCGTCGCCGCCGTCGCCGCCGTAGATGTCGTCTTCATCGGAGGCCAGGCCGCCGTTGCCGCCATCGCCGCCGGGGCCGCCGAGCACATCGCAGGCCAGCGTCGAGAGGACGGTAGGGGTATAGGCGTGAGTGCCGGTGATCTGGAGTCCATACGCCTCGCCGCCGTGACCGCCGTCGCCGCCGTTGCCGTAACCGGCTGTCCCCATAGTGGTATTGGCGCCCCAGGCATCGCCGCCGTCGCCGCCACGGCCGCCCCACCCGCCGTGGACCGTGCAGGCGGTGACCTCTTCGGCGCGGAACAGGGCACCGTTTTCATCTAGAACACCCCAAGCGTGGCCGCCCCAACCGCCGTCGCCGCCGTCGCCGCCAAAAACAATCCCTTGGGGATTGGGGTTGTCGTCAGTGTCGCCGCCGCGCCCGCCGTCGCCGCCCCAGCCGCCGAACACATTTGTTATCGAGGAGGGATCCACCGACGAGTGATCTACGTTGCCTACTCCTGGCGGAGGTTCGATGCCGATACCGACCGCCCAGCCGCCGTCGCCGCCCGGCCCGCCGTCGCCCCAGTTTTCATTGGAGAGCGACAGCCCGCCATCGCCACCCGAAGCACCTGATCCACCGCTGATATCGTGGACATCGGCGTTGGACACCTCGATGGTCGCCCACGCCTGGATACCCCAGGCGTTGCCGCCATTGCCGCCCGTGCCGCCGTCACCGGGTTGGGCGATCCCGCCACTCATTTCGGGGAAAGCCGTGCCACCCGGCCCGCCGGAGCCGCCCGCCCCGCCGTACACATCGGCGACGGTGGGGGTGAGCACCCACGTGGTGTACGTGAACGCTCCGACCCAGGTCGGCCGGATTCGGATCCCGACCGCATCGCCGCCGTGACCACCGTACCCGCCACTGCCGGCAGTGAGCGTGGAGACGAGCGATGAGGTGAGTAAGTCACCCCCACCCCCGCCGAGGCCGCCCATGCCGCCGTAGATGACGGAGACGACGGGGTCGCGGTACACCACCGGGGAATCCTCGCTAAGGATACCGACAGCCTCTCCGCCAAAGCCGGCACTGCAACCTCCGTGGGCGCTGACGGTGGGCGAGATAGGAGAGTCAAGACCGTCGCAGCCGTCCATCCCGTCGCCGCCGACGATGTTGCGTACCGAGAGGTGCTCGAGCGATGTCCAGATTCCCACATCAATGAAATGGAAGCCGTAAGCACTGCCGCCGTCACCAGCCCGTCCGGAATTCCATGTACTGGTAACCGGGTTCTGCGCGACCTGACCGCCGCTCCCGCCGGTGACGGTGAAGACGGCGTTGTCGGCGATCAGGGAGGAGTCGGTGAGAGGCCGCTGACACTGAACGCCGCAGGCGTCGCCGCCTGCCCCTCCTCCCGAGACACCGGCAGCGTTCATCCCTCCTGTTCCACCGACGAGGTTGTAGACCAGGTTGTCGGCCAGGAGGAGCGGCGAGTAGGCCTCGTCGAGATCCATACCGAAGGCTCCACCGCCGACGCCGCCTCCCCAGGCGTACCAAGCCGCATCGCCGCCGCGCCCGCCCTGGAGGCCGTGGATTTTGTTCAGGACAATCAGATCCGCGCCGTGGCCCTGCTGCCCGCGCTGGATGGAGAGCCCGACCGCGGGCCCCCCGTTTCCTCCATCCAAGGAGGTGCCGAAACCGCCATACCCGCCGGTGAGGGAGTAGATCTCGTTGGAGTGGATGGTGGTGGTGAAAGCCACAGTCTGGCAAGGGGTGATGTCACTGGTAAGGTAGATGCCGTAAGCCCCTCCCCCGTCGCCGTCCCCAAAGAACTCATTGTACCCAGTGATGGAGTAGATAGCGGTATGTGAGATGGCGATGGTGCTCGCCGGGCAGCCATGCAAGGTCGGGCTGTAATAGACCCCCCCGGCGATGCCCGCGCTCATCCCGGCCAGGCCGAAGTAGTCCCGCATGTAACGGATGGTGGAGTCCGCGATGTTGACCGGTCCGTTGTCCGCCAGTTCGACGCCGATGATGGCGTACTCGACGGTGGCGCCGTCCATCATCAGCGACCCGCCGTCCACCACCCGGATGCCGTACCAGTCGCCGGGGTGGGGCGGGATCGAGATGGAGGTAAACGTGACCGGCCCGTTCACCTCCAAAGTGCCGGAGACGATGAACTCCACCATTTGGGTGACGATGCCGGTGTAGAGGCCATCCGTGTACGAGATCTGCACCGTCGTGTTGGGGGTGATGACGATGGTGACGCTGGGGTTGATGAAAATGTCGCCGGTGACGGTGATCGTACCCGGCCCCCAGATGTCGTTGGAGGTCAGCGTGCCGCTGATAGTCGCGCCGCCGCTCAACCGATGGGGAGCGGGGGGCGGGGACTCCTGTTGGGCCGGTAACGCACGCGGCGACGGGGAACTCCACCAGGAGGGGAGCGTATCCGTCGCCGTCGGAGATAGCCTGCGCTCCGGCGTCGGGGCCGCTGTGACGACCGGAGCCCACATCGTCAGCAGCATGCTAAGAGTAGCGATATAGCCGAGGAAACGATGAATGTTGGTGTAACGCGCCGTTTTGGAACTCATGATTGACCTCCTTGTCTGGCATTCTGGGCGGAATACTCTAGCGCGGTTTCCCGTCCCGGGTGACGGGCGCAGAAGAAACTAGAGGACGCCGTCATGTTAGCAAGGCGAGGTGAACGTAGGGTAAACCAATTCTTAAAATTTCAAACCGGATACCAACCTGACCCATTCGGCGACGCTGAGGGACTGCGCCCGTCGCCGGGGCGCGATGCCCGCCTCGCGCAGACAGCGGGCGACCTCTTCGGGGGGGAGGTGCAGGCCGGCGGAGAGGGTGTTGCGCAACTGCTTGCGCCG
>JALWUZ010000128.1 GCA_027079895.1 Anaerolineae bacterium | reverse complement strand
CGACACAGCAGCGGCCATCGCCGCCGCGCACCCCGACCTGGCGACCTGGATTGACATCGGCGACTCCTGGGAGAAGACTCAGCCCGGCGGCCCGGACGGCTACGATATGCTGGTGCTCCGGCTGACCAACTCCGCCGTCCCCGGCCCCAAGCCCAAACTGTTCGTCATGACCTCCATCCACGCCCGCGAGTACACCCCGGCCGAACTGAACACCCGCTTCGCCGAGTACCTGATTGACAACTACGGCGCCGACCCAGACGTCACCTGGTTGCTCGACTACCACGAGATCCACCTGCTGCTCCAGGCCAACCCCGACGGGCGCAAGCACGCCGAGGCCGGTCAGTCGTGGCGCAAGAACACCGACAACGACGACGGCTGCAATGACCCCAACTCCTGGGGCACCGACCTCAACCGCAACTACGAATTTCAATGGGGCTGCTGTGGCGGTTCCAGCGGCGCACCCTGCTCCACCACCTACCGCGGCCCCGCCCCCTCGTCGGAGCCGGAGACCGTCGCCGTGCGGGACTACGTCCGCGCCATATTCCCCGACCAGCGGGGCGACGACCTCACCGACCCGGCCCCCGACGACGCGATGGGTGTCTTCCTCGACATCCACAGTTACAGCGAACTGGTGCTCTGGCCCTGGGGCTTCACCAACACCCTGGCCGCCAACGGCCCCGCCTTGCAGACCCTGGGCCGCAAATTCGCCTACTTCAACGACTACCGCCCGGAGCAGTCGGTCGGCCTCTACCCCACCGACGGCACGACGGACGATTTCGCCTACGGCGACCTAGGACTGGCGGCCTACACCTTCGAACTGGGGACCGCCTTCTTCCAGGGCTGCGCCACCTTCGAGGAAACTATCCTGCCCGACAACCTGCCGGCCTTGCTCTACGCCGCCAAAGTCTCCCGCGCTCCCTACCTGCTTCCCGCCGGGCCGGACGCCCTCGACGTGACGGCGACCCCCGGCGGCGTCACCCCCGGCACCCCCGTGCAACTGACCGCCACCCTCGACGACACCCGTTACAACAACGAGAACGGCACCGAGCCTACCCAGAACATCGCCGCCGCCGAGTACTACATTGACGTTCCCCCTTGGATAACGACGACCACCCCCATCTCCTACCCGCTGGCCGCCGCCGACGGCTCTTTCGATGAGAAGGTCGAGTCGGTGGTGGCGACGGTGGACACCTCCAGCCTGCCTGCCGGTCGGCACATCATCTTCATACGCGGACGGGACGCCGCCGGTAACTGGGGCCCCGTCAGCGCGACCTGGCTCTTCATCCTCCAGCCGGGCCTCTCCCCGGTCATCGAGGGGTACACACGCCAGGCGGTCTCCGGCGTCCCCCTGACGGCCACCGTCACCGCCGGGATGTTCCAGGCGCAGAGCGACCCCGCCACTGGCTACTACAGCATGACCGTCGTCAGCGGCACCTACACCTTGCAGGCCGTCGCCGCCGGACACGCCGTCTCCACCGTCACCCAGGTCGAGGCGCAGAACTACCAGACCGTCCGCCAGGACTTCTCCCTGATGCCCCTCTGCGAAATCTTCACCGACGACGTGGAATCCGGCGGCACCGGCTGGACGGCGCAATCCCCCTGGGCCGTCTCCTCCGAAGCCTACCACTCCCCCTCCCACGCCTGGAGCGACAGCCCCGGCGGGAACTACGGCAACAACCTGAACATCTCCCTCACCTCCCCGCCCCTCGACCTGCGGGGGTACGACGACGTCATCCTCTCCTTCTGGCACACCTACGACTTGGAGAAGAACTACGACTACGGCTACGTCGAGTACTCCACCGACGGCGGCACGACCTGGACCACCACCGCGACCTACAACGGGACTCTCTCCGCCTGGACGCCGGAGTCCGTCCACATCCCCGCCCTCGCCGGGCAGCCGAACGCCCGTCTCCGCTTCCGGCTGGACACCGACGGTTCGATCACGCAGGACGGCTGGTACCTGGACGACATCGTCGTCACCGGCGCGAGCACCGTCTGCGTCACCATCCCCTACTCGCCGACGGCCGACTTCACCACCAACAGCCCCGTAGTCCTCGGCTCCCCACTGGTCTTTTCCAACCACAGCAGCGGGACGCCGCCCGTCACCTATCGCTGGGATTTCGGCGACGGGCTCACATCCACGGCCACCAATCCGACCCACCTCTACGCCACGGCCGGCAACTTCACCGTCACTCTGACGGCCACCAACTCCGTCGGCAGCGACGCCGTCAGCCACACCGTGACCGTCCGGCCGGTGATTCGCCAAGTCGCCCTGAACCCGCCCACCGCCACCGCCACCGCCGACCTGGGC
>JALWUZ010000127.1 GCA_027079895.1 Anaerolineae bacterium | reverse complement strand
GCCGCCGCGCGTGGGACGGTGCAGCGGCGCGTACTCCACCAGCGGGCGGTCGGAGACGATGACGCCGGCCGCGTGCGTGCTGGCGTGCCGGATGTTCCCCTCGACGCCGCGAGCGGTGTCAATCAGCCGCCGGATGTGCTCCTCGTTCTCGTAAGCCGCGCGTAGTTCCGGCACTTCCGCCAGCGACTGATCCAGTTTGACCTTCGGGCCGGGCGGAACCAGCCGCGCGATGCGGTCCACCTCGTTGAGAGGGTAGTCCAGGGCCCGCCCCACGTCCCGGATGGCCGCTTTCGCCCCCATCGTGCCGAAGGTGATGATCTGGGCCACCTGCTCCTGGCCGTACTTTTCGATCGTGTAGCGAATCAACTGCGCCCGCTGGTCGTCGGGATAGTCGAGGTCTATGTCGGGCATCGTCACCCGCCCCTCGTTGAGGAACCGCTCGAAGATGAGGTTGTGCTGCAACGGCTCCAGGTTGGTAATCCCCAGGCTGTAGGCGACGATGGAACTGGCCCCCGACCCGCGCACGTTCCACCAGATGTTCTGCTCTTTGGAGAAGCGGCACAGGTCCCAGACGATGAGGAAGTAGGTGTCGAACCCCATTTTGTGGATGATGTCCAGTTCGTAGTCGAGCCGCTTCCACTCCCGCTCTGTGACCGGATTGTACCGCCGACGCAGCCCCTCCTCGCACAGATGGCGGAGGTAGGATTGGGGGTCGTACCCCTCCGGCACCTCGAAGACGGGCAAGTGATAGTGGCCAAATTCCAGTTCGACCTCGCACATCTCGGCGACGCGGAGGGTGTTGGTGAGTGCGTCCGGCACTTCGGCGAAGAGAGCGGCCATCTCCTCCGCGCTGCGGAAGTAGTAGGAGTCGCCGTCCATCCGCATGCGCTTCGGCTCGTTGACGGTCTTGCCGGTCTGGATGCAGAGGAGCACGTCGTGGATGCGGGCCTCCTCGCGGCGGGTGTAGTGGGAGTCGTTGGTGGCGACCAGCGGCAGCCCCATCTCGCGGGCCAGGGCGATCACCTGCCGGTTGACGGCGGTCAGTTCGGGAATGTCGTGTTCTTGGATTTCCAGGTAATAGCGGCCGGGGAAGAGTTCGCGGTACCAGGAGATGACCCGACGGGCTTCCTCCTCCCGCCCCTCCTTGAGGAGACGGGAGAGTTCCGACGAACCGCAGCCGGAGAGGGCGATCAGTCCCTCGGAGTGCGCGGCCAGCACCTCCCGGTCAATGCGGGGTTTGTAGTAGAAGCCCTCCAACTGGGCGATCGTCGCCAGGCGCATCAGGTTGTGGTAGCCGGTGTTGTTCTGGGCCAGGAGGACGAGGTGGTAGGGGGAGCGGTCCAGTTTGGGGTGTCGGTCGCGGCGTCCGCGCGGGGCGACGTAGGCTTCCATCCCGATGATCGGCTTGACGCCGGCGGCGCGGCAGGATTTGTAGAATTGCACCGCGCCGTACATCACGCCGTGGTCGGTGAGGGCGACGGCCGGCATGCCGAATTCGGCGGCCCGTTCGGCCAGTTCCTGGCAACTGCTGAGGCCGTCGAGGAGAGAGTATTCGCTGTGGACGTGAAGGTGGACGAACTCGGACATCGGCCTGCATTATACCCGAAAACGGGGCAAACCGAAAGGGGCGGCGTGCCCGCCGGCTATGGGTAGGTGATGGCACTGCCATCACCTACCCATCTCAATGGTTACGCGCGAAGCGCGGTTTTCCTGTCCCGCAAATCGTGGTATACTATCTCGTATGAGCAAGCAGCCCTCGCCCTCCAACGCGAACCTGGAGACGGTGCGCACGGAGACGCTGCCGGAAGGAGCCCTCTTCGTCAGCCCCGGCGGCGTGCTCTACCAGGTGGTGATGGCCCGCGCTGCGGGCTTCCGCAAGGCGGAACCCTGGCCCTGGATTCCCTACGGTTGGAGCGGCGACACCGAACGTCCCAACGCCGTCGCCCTGGTGCCCGGCTCCTTCCTGGCCCGCAAGTACCCCGTCATCGCCGAGGGGCTGCGACTTCCCACCCTCACCCGCTCCGACCTGCTGACCGCCGACGGGAAGCCTTCCCACTACCTCTTCCCCACCGAGCAACTGGCGAAACTGGCCGCCCAACTCGACCAGACGCTGGCGCGGCAGGCCGGGCTCACCGCCCGCCAGGAAAACGACCGCTGGCTGCTCACCGACGGCAAGCACACCTTCCGCGTCTATCACTACCGGCGCGGCGACGACGGCAGCGAGGTCGCCCTGACGGCCCGCTTCGCCGCCGAGCGCATCGCCCCCATCCCCTGCGAGCAGGGGCCGGCTTACTGGCGCTACATCCCCGCC
>JALWUZ010000126.1 GCA_027079895.1 Anaerolineae bacterium | reverse complement strand
GCGAATCTGCCCGCCAGGAGGGTCACGAACCCGGCGGCGAGCAGGCCCACCGCCGCGATTTTGAGAACAAGGGTGAGCATCGGTTTTCGGTTCATTTGCTCGACTCCGGCGAGGTGCGGCGCGATGTCGCGCGGTGCGCCGCACCTCGTCTTGGGGGGCTAACCGCTCCGCAGCACCAGGGGCAGGTAGACGGTGTACTCTCCCCCCGCCTCGCACCAGTAGCCCAGGCAGGCCCCGTAGGTCCCGCCGGAGAAATCTCCGGCGACCGCCTGCCCGACGGTGAAGTCGGCGGCGTAGTGGGTCGAACTGGCCGCGCCGCCGGTGCCGGTCAGGGGGACGAACCAGTCCAGGGCGTAGTTGGTGGAGGACATCGCCAGAGCCCCTCCGCCCAGCAGCAGGAAGCCCGCCAGAACCAGGAGAATCGTCGCTCGTTTCATCTCCGGCCTCCTAGTCGTGTTCCAGGGTCAGCCGCACGCCGCCGATCTGCACGTAGTTGGACGAGCCGCCGAAGAACAACTGGAAGGCGATGTACACTACCCCCTGCTCGTCGCTGAGCACGTTGTTCGTGGTGAGGTCCAGGTGGTAAGAGCAGGCTGTGGTACACACGTGGTCGGTGCCATCCGAGATGATGGTGTCGCCGCTGCCAGCTCCGGTCTGGCGGCGCACGAACGTGGCATCAATGCCGTCGAAGTCGCTCTGGGACTTGAAGTAAACGTCAATGCCCGTGAGGGTGACGTCCTGCCCGTAGAGTTGCCCCGGCAGAGTGACCGGCAGCATCACATCCCGCCTGCCGGTGCCGCCTGGCGTGACTATGACCCCGCCGTAGGTATCGAGTTCGAATTGGGTAGTGTCGGAGTCGTTTTTCTTGCGCAGGCCGTTGCCGCTGATCCAGATGTAGGACTTGGCGGAACTCTGGATGATGCCGGTGCCGGCGGCTTTGAGGGCCACGCTGACGCTGCTGCTGGCCTCCACACCGACGCTGGCTAAACTCCCGCCAAACACACCGACGCCGGCGACGCTCGTGCCCTTCAGGCCCTCACCCGTACTGCTGTTGTAGCCGGAAATGGCCGCCTGGTCGTCGGCGCCGCTAGAGGCATACACGCCATTGTTGTTTGCACTGTAGGCGTGTATCCCATTGCCGCTGCCATAGTTCCTGACCGTGAGTATCTGACTGCTGTTGCTGTAACTAATGACCGCCCCCGGCCGCAGGCTCAGGGCGTAGGGCACGGCGTAGATCGGCTGGCGCGGGCTCATCTCGCTGTCCCCCTCGACCCGGACGCCCAGCCAGACTTTTTGACCGTGCAGGTCGTCGTAGCAGTAGTCCAGATAGGAACTGAACAGGCCGCCCTGCACCGTCACGGTGTTGGTGTCCGAGCAGATGGGAATCAGGCCGCTTTCGCTCTCGTAGAGGCTGAAGGTGACGCTGTAGTCGCCGTCGGACAGGGGACGCCCGCTGCTGTCGGTCAGCCGCCCCTGGATGGGGATTGCGCCGGGGGTGATGGTCTGGGCCGCGCCGGGCGCGGACGGGCCATCCGCCGCTTGCGAGGGGCTCTGGGCTTGGCTGATTCCGACCGCCAGGGCCAGCAGAGCCGCCAGTGTCAGTACGAACGTGAGGATATTCTTCTGTTTCATCTCGCACCTCCTGGGTTGATTTGGGATTTGTGAGTGGGTCATTCGCGCTAATCCATCCATACGCACCTCCTGGGGGGATGTGTGAGCCAGTATAGCACATGTCCGTCCGACGGCCGTCCGCTGTCCGTCCGGTGCCCGTCCGGTTATCGCCCGGAAGCGGGTCAGCGCGTGTAGGTCAGGTCGAGTCGGGGACGACGGCTGGGGAGCGGGTAATCGCTGGTGTCCACCCAGTAATGGGCGCCCTGGGGGGCCTCGACGAGCATCAACAGCAGCCCATGATTGTCGGCCGGGGAGGCCAGCCACGCTTGCGCCAGGTCGGTGATGTCCGCCGTGACCCAGGTCGCCCCGTGAAAGGAGTGGGTAGCCAGGGGACGGTCGTCGTAGTCCACGCCAGCGGCCAAGCCCGGCTGTGACCAGGGGGAGTTGAAAGTGGCCGTCTCCGCCTGCCAGGGGCGCAGGACGCGATAGACGGCGACGGTGGCCGGAAGGGGCTCCGGCAGGTCCTCGTTGATGTAGTCGGCCAGGTGGAGGTAGAAGACGGCCTGACGCACTTTGGCCGACGGGGGGATCTGGCTCAGGTCGAAGCGAATCAGAACCCGGTCGTAGGGGTAGCCGAAGAAGGTGAGGTGGACTTGGGGGTAGTCGGCTTTGAGGGTGTGCGTGTCGTCCTGGGGGTCGTAGGGGAGGGT
>JALWUZ010000125.1 GCA_027079895.1 Anaerolineae bacterium | reverse complement strand
GCCGATAGGGGCGGCTCCGCCGTCGCGGGGGGCGTCGACGTCCCGAGCGGCGAGTTCGTCGGGCGGGACACGGTCGTCTTTGTCGCACCGCCCACCCCTTCCCCTTCCACCGCCGATCTGCGCCATGCTTACCTCAACCACATCTACGAGACCGTCGGCGCCCTCTCCCTGGGCGGAGTAGACCCCAAAGCGGCCAGCGAGGCCGAGACCCGCCTCAACCTGAGCGCGGTCTACACCGCCTTGTTCACCCAGACGCCGGAGGAGCAGGAGCGGGCCGGAAAGCCGGAGGCCCGCCTTCGGCGTGAGAAAGAGCGGCGGCTCTCCGCCCTGGCCTACCTTAATCGGAGCAGTCGCTTGGTGCTGCTGGGCGACCCCGGCTCCGGCAAATCCACCTTCGTCAACTTCGTCGCCCTCTGCCTGGCGGGAGAGGCCCTGGGCAAAGAGGAGGCCAACCTGGAACGCCTCACCGCGCCGCTGCCCGTCGAGGACGAGGACGAGAAACCGAAGCCCCAACCCTGGTCCCACGGCCCGCTGCTGCCGGTGCGGGTGGTGCTGCGCGATTTCGCCGCCCGCGGCCTGCCCCCGGCCGGGGAACGGGCCACCGCCAAGCACCTGTGGGACTTCATCGCCGCCGGACTGGAAGATCACGGCCTGGGCGAATACGCGCCCCACTTGAAGCGCGAGTTGCAGGAGAAAGGCGGCCTGCTCCTCCTGGACGGGCTGGACGAGGTGCCGGAGGCCGACCAACGCCGCGAGCAGATCAAGCAGGCGGTAGAGGATTTCGCCGCCGTCTTCCCCCGCTGCCGCATTTTGGTCACCAGCCGCACCTACGCCTACCAGCGGCAGAACTGGCGGCTGCACGGGTTCGACGTAGCGGTGCTGGCCCCTTTCAGCGACGGACAGATCCGCCGTTTCGTGGCCCGCTGGTACGCCCACATCGGCCAACTGCGCGGCCTCAGTCCCGACGACGCCCAGGGGCGGGCGGAACTGCTCAAGCGGGCCATCTTCGGCAGCGACCGGCTGCATAGTTTGGCGGAGCGGCCTTTGCTGCTGACCCTGATGGCCTCCCTCCACGCCTGGCACGGCGGCAGCCTGCCGGAGAAGCGGGAGGAACTGTACAACGACGTGGTGGATTTGCTGCTGGAGTGGTGGGAGGGCCGCAAGGTACTGCGGGACGCGCGGGGCAATATGGTGATGCAGCAACCCAGTTTGGCCGAGTTTCTGCAGGTGGGCCGAGAGAAGGTGCTGGAACTGTTGAAGAGATTGGCCTACGAGGCCCACGAGTCCCAGCCGGGTGTGGTGGGCACGGCCGACGTGCCGGAGGAGAAGTTGCTGAAGGGGCTGATGCACTTGAGTCAGAATCCGGAGGTCAGGCCGGTTTTGCTGACCAGGTATCTGAGCCAGCGGGCTGGGCTGCTCCTGCCGCGCGGTGTGGGGGTGTACACCTTCCCGCACCGCACCTTTCAGGAGTACCTGGCGGCTTGTTACTTGACCAACCACGGCTACCCGGGCAAGGTGGCCGAGTTGGCGCGGCGGGAGCCCAACCGCTGGCGGGAGGTGGCGTTGCTGGCGGGGGCCAAGGCGGCCCGAGGGAGCGACTTCGCCCTGTGGGTGCTGGTGGAAGCCCTCTGCTACCGCGACGCGGGAGAAGGAGGGACTCTGTCCGTAGAGGACGCCTGGGGCGCGTTGTTGGCGGGGCAGGTGTTGGCGGAGAGCGCGAACCTGGAGGAGGTCAGTGAGCCCGACCGGCCCAAGTTGGAGCGGGTGCGGCGTCACCTGGCCTACCACGTCCTGCGGGCCGACGGCCTGGAAGGCCGCCCCGCCCTGCCGCCGACCGAGCGGGCCCTGGCCGGCCGCGTCCTGGCCCGCCTGGGCGACCCCCGCTTCCGTCCCGACGCCTGGTACCTCCCCGACGACGACCTACTGGGGTTCATCCGCATCCCGGCCGGGCCGTTCCTGATGGGCACGCCGGAGGAGGGGATCACCGCCCTGCTGAAGAGATTCGGCGGCGAGCGGGAGTGGTACGAAGATGAGGTTCCCCAGCACGAAGTGACCCTGCCGGAGTATTACATCGCACGCTACCCGGTGACGGTGGCCCAGTGGCGGGCCTATCTGGAGGATAGCGGCCGCGAGCCGGAAGACCAAGACAGCCTGCGCGACCCGGACAACCACCCGGTGCGTTGGGTCTCCTGGTACGAGGCCATCCGGTACTGCGAGTGGCTGACTGAGAGACTGCGCGAGTGGGAGGAAACGCCGGAGGAGTTGCGGAGGCTGTTGCACGATGGATGGGTGGTGACGCTGCCCTCGGAGGCGGAGTGGGAG
>JALWUZ010000124.1 GCA_027079895.1 Anaerolineae bacterium | reverse complement strand
GTCGGAGGTCGTGGCCGGAGCCGCGAGGGCCGGGGGACGATGGCCCGGCATGGCAGCCAGGATTGCCGCTATGCCGAAGGCGGCGAGGGTCAGCGAGAGCAACAGGGACAGGGTGGTACGCTTGTTCATTTGATTTTCCTCCTTTGCTGGCTGAATCTATCCTCCCGCAGTTCGGCGGCTGGGGGAGGGTGAACGAGGGGCCGTCGTTCGGGCGATGAGGGCGGCTCCGATGGCACCGGCCAACTGGGCCTGCTCCGGTACGACGATGTGGCGGCCTAACTTCTCCTCCAACATCCGCACCACTCCGGCGTTGTGGGCTACCCCGCCGGTCAGCACGACCACGTCTTTGATGGGGATGCGGGCGATGAGGGTGCTGATGCGGGCCGCGATGGACTCGTGGATACCGGCGATGATTTCGTCACGGGGGGTGCCGGCGGCCAGGTGGGTAACGACCTCCGACTCGGCGAAGACGGTGCAGGTGCTGGAGATTTTGGCGCGAGCCGGGGCGGAAAGGGCTAGACGCCCGAAATCGGTCAGGTCGGTCTCCAGGGCGTGGGCCATCACCTCCAGGAAGCGGCCGGTGCCGGCGGCGCACTTGTCGTTCATCACGAAGTCGAGGACGCGCCCGCCCCGGCCGACGGCGATTCCCTTGCTATCCTGCCCGCCGATGTCAATGACGGTGCGCACGTCGGGGACGAGAAAATATGCTCCGCGAGCGTGACAGGTGATCTCGGTGACGGTGCGGTCTGCGCCGGGGACCTGCACCCGCCCGTAGCCGGTGCCGACGAGGGAGGCGATCTGGGTACGCTCCAGGCCGGCCTCGGCCAGCGCCAGCGCGAGCACCTGGGCAGCGGCCGCGGCCCGGTTGTACCCGGCCATGATGACCGCCGTCGCCACCAAGCCATCGTCGCCGACGATGGCCGCTTTTGCGGTGATGGCTCCTACATCCACGCCCGCGGTGAACATAGGCCAATGTTACACGATGACGGGGCAGGTGTCAAGCAGCGGATGAGGCTGTTGGAGGACGCTGGGTAGGCGATGGCACTGCCATCGCCTACCCCTTTGACCGTAAGCGTAAGGACTTCGAAAAGCCGGGGCGGCGCGTGCGGCCACTTGCCCACACTACCGCAGTAGGGTATAATCGCGCCACGTAGCCCGCATGGAGAAACCTGACACGGCGATGAGCATCATCTATCCCAATCGGAGCGACCTGCCCCGCGTCCTCGCGGAACTGCCGGACGACTCGCTCGACTTCATAGTGCTGGTGACGGGGGCGTTTCACCCGCTCGACGTGCCGACGATCGAGAAATACCTGGACGAAAGCATCCGTGCGCTGCGCGACGGTGGCCTGCTCTTCGTCCAGGGGCGGCCTGAGTACCTGCCTGAGTTGGGGGTCTACCTCGACCGCGACAGACGGCTGCACTTCAAATACTGGATTGCCGTCGAGTCCGAATTGCAGGAGCGGCCCTCCGGCCTCCCCTCGACGCACGCGGCGATACTCCTGTTCGCCAAAGGGAACGGGCGTTTCAACATCAAACGCACGCGCTTCCCACACCAGTACTGCGCTTTCTGCGGACGGACGCTCAAGGACTGGGGCGGCAAATCCCACCTGATGCACCCCGAAGGCTACGTCATCTCCGACGTGTGGAAAGACCTGCCGCCGGCCGACAATTACACACGCCTTTCCGCCCCCGTTCTGGAGACCATCTTGCGCATGCTGGATTTCCCCTCCACCAAAAAACGGGAGGACGGGCAGAATCATCTGTTCACCTACGACGCCGCGCTGCCCGACGCTGCCGGCGGCGAGAGCGGGCTCATCGGCCCCCGGGAAGCCATCGGGCGGACGGGAGGCGTATCCACAGCCGAACGGCCTGTGCAGTACGAACTGCCCGGCCTGGCCCGCCGCCGACCAAGCGAGACAGCCCCGCCATCCCCGCCGGTGGACGACCGCCTCTACAACGTGGTGCATCTCGGCGACGCCGTCGAGGTGCTGCGCCGTTACCCCGACAACTCGATAGACCTGGTTTTCGCCGACCCGCCTTACAACCTGGACAAGAAGTACCACGTCTACGACGACGAACTGGCCGATGAGGAGTACATCCGCTGGTGCAATGAGTGGCTGGCGGAGTACGCCCGCGTGCTGAAACCGACCGGCTCCCTGTACGTCCTGAACCTGCCCCGTTGGACGATGTACCACGCCGTCTTCCTCAACCGCCTGCTCTACTTCCAAAACTGGATCGTCTGGGACGCGCTTTCGGAGCCGCGCGGCAAACTGATGCCGGCTCATTACGGCCTCCTGTTCTACACCAAACACCCCACCGACTTCACCTTCAACTACGACGCGGTCGGGGAACTGGACGCCCGTTACTACTGCCTGCGCTCCTCCTGCATACGGAAGCGCAAGGCCGCCGGTGTGGACGACAAAATGCCGCTGACCGACATCTGGTGGGACGTCCACCGCATCAAGCACAAGCGGGACCGCGATTACCACCCCTGCCAACTGCCGGACTCCCTGATGGAGCGCATCATCCGCCTTTCCACCAACGAGGGGGACGTGGTGCTGGACGCTCTGTGCGGCACCGGTACTACCCTGGTGACGGCGGCCAGACTGGGGCGGCGGTACGTCGGCATTGACATTGACGCGGAGTACGTCGCCATCACCCGCCGGAAAATCGCCGAGGTGGAGCGAAAAGGGTACGTGGAACGCCCCAGTATCCGCAAGTCGAAGCGCAAGTACACCAAGAAGGAACTGCAACTGGAACTGCGCGACCTGGCCCTGCGCCTGGGCCGCCTGCCGACGCCGGACGACGTGCGCCATCACAGCCGGTACGACGTGGAGGTGTTCTTCGAGACGTTCCCCACCTGGGGCAAGGCCCTGAAAGCGGCCAAGTTGGAGGTGAAATCGTGATGGAGGCCCGCAAAATTTCTTTCTCCGAGGCATGGGAGACGGCGACAGTGTTTTTCATTGATGAGGCACTGGAACAGGAGATAGAAGCCGAGGTCGAAGCACTGCTGGACACAGCGAGCAATCACCGCGTGTCCGAAACGGCGGAGATCACCCCGGAGAGCATCGCCGCGTTCATCGCTCAGAAATCCAACGGTCTCGACGTTGTTCTGAAGGACATCGGACTTTCCGAGGAGAAGTTCAAGCGCACCATTTCCCTGCTGCGCCGTCTGGGGCGCATCCCCGGCGGATTCGACGGCGAGTGGAGCATCATGAAGATCAAATCGCGGATTGCGACGGAGCCGGACTTCGCCCGCCAGGTAGCCGAGTTGTTGGTTGACGGCCGGCGGGACGAGGAACTGGCCCGCTACATACCGGCCTACTACCTGGATATGCTCAACTATCGGGAGATCAAAGGCAGTTCACAGGCCGCGCGACGGATTCGTTACAAGCGGGCTCTCATCGGCACCTACGGGGCGCGTAAAGGACACGCCGTAGAAGCCCGAATCCAGGCGAAGTTGGATGACATCCAGGCGAAGCACGGGGTTGGATACGAGAAGGGCCGCTCGCGGTTCATCGAAACGGACACTGATTTCGCCATTCCCTCGCTCGACGACCCCTGGGTCATCGTTATGAGTTCCTTCCAGGAAACGACCAGCAGCGGACAGACGACGAAAGCCAGGGATATGCTCTCCGCCTACGAGCGCATCCGTCACCACAATCTCCGCTACGGGGAAAAGCGGGCGTTCGTCAATTTCGTGGATGGAGGCGGCTGGCTGGCGCGAAAGCGAGACTTGGAACGTCTGGTCAGCGAGTGCCACTACTTCATCAACCTGCACTACCTGGACATGCTGGAGCCCATCGTGCTTGAGCATGTACCCCGAAGATACTTCAGCGATTAGGAGGATTCTATGCCCACCGCACTGATTACCGGCGTCACCGGGCAGGACGGCTCTTACCTAGCCGAATTTCTGCTGAGCAAGGGCTACAAAGTCATCGGGATGGTGCGCCGTTCGAGCACCGTCAACTTCGCCCGCATCCGCCACATCCAGGACCAAATTACCCTCGTCTCCGGCGACCTGCTGGACTTGGGCTCCCTCATCAGCATCCTCCAGGAGCACCACCCGGACGAGGTCTACAACCTGGCCGCCCAGTCCTTCGTCCCCACCTCCTGGGAGCAGCCGGTCTTCACCGGGGAAGTGACGGCCCTCGGCGTCACCCGGATGTTGGAGGCCATCCGCAAGGTGGATCGGCACATCCGCTTCTACCAGGCGTCGAGCAGCGAGATGTTTGGCCGCGTGCGGGAGACTCCCCAGCGGGAGACGACCCCCTTCTACCCCCGCTCCCCCTACGGCGTGGCGAAAGTCTACGGCCACTGGATCACCGTCAACTATCGGGAGTCCTACGACCTCTTCGCCGTCTCCGGCATCCTGTTCAACCACGAAAGCCCCCGTCGCGGCCTGGAATTCGTCACCCGCAAAGTGACCTACGGCGTGGCGAAGATCAAGTTGGGGCTGAGCGACGAACTCCGCCTCGGCAACCTGGACTCGAAACGGGACTGGGGCTTTGCCGGAGATTACGTGCGGGCGATGTGGCTGATGCTCCAACAGGACGGCCCCGACGATTACGTCGTCGGCACCGGCCAGACCCACTCCGTGCGGGAACTGTGCGAGGTCGCCTTCGGCTCTGTGGGGCTCGACTGGCAGGATTTCGTGAAGCAGGACCCCCGTTTCATGCGCCCGGCTGAGGTGGACGTACTGGTCGCCGACCCCAGCAAGGCTCACCGCGTGCTGGGCTGGGAGCCGCAAGTCTCCTTCGAGGAACTGATCGAGATGATGGTGCAGGCCGACCTGACGCTCTTACAAAACTCTCTCGCCGCCCCGGCAGGGTCAACGCAACCGTAGGGGCGGGCCTCGCGCCCGCCCTGGTGGGGGCCACCGCAAGGGTGGCCCCTACGCCCGCCCTGGTGGGGCCACCGCGCCCGGACGGGGCCACCGTAGGGGCGGGCCTCGCGCCCGCCCTGGTGGGGGGCCACCGCAAGGGTGGCCCCTGCGCCCGCCCTGGTGGGGGGCAACCGCGACCGTAAACATCCACGTCACACAAAAGCAGGAGGACAAAGATGGCAAAAATTCATTTCGGCACCGACGGCTGGCGAGGCCGCATCGCCGAGGACTACACCTTCGACAACGTGCGCCGCTGCGCCCAGGGATTCGCCGCCTACCTCACCGCCCACGGCCAGGCCGGAGCCGACCTCGTCGTCGGCTACGACAAGCGATTCGCCTCCGAACACTTCGGCGCCGCCGTCGCCGAGGTGCTGGCCGGCAACGGCTTCCGCGTCTGGCTGACGGAGACCGCCACCCCTACGCCGGTGATCTCCTACTCCGCCGTCGAACGGCAGGCCGCCGGCGCGGTCAACATCACCGCCAGCCACAACCCTCCCTGGGACAACGGCTTCAAAGTGCGCGACGAGCACGGAGCCGCCGTCGCCCCCGACGGCCTGCGGGAGATCGAGTCCCTCATCCCCCCGATCGAGGAGGTCAAGCGGATGGATCTGGAGGAGGCCCGCGCCCAGGGACGCATCCAAATCTGGGACCCCGTCCCGGCCTATCTGACCCACATCCAAAAACTGGTGGACATCGCGCCCATCAAAGAGGCCGGTCTGAACATCCTCGTCGAGCCGATGTGGGGCAACGGCAGCGGCTGGTTCCCCCGCATCCTCGCCGGCGGCCAGACCCGCGTCACCGAAATCCACAATCAGCGCAACCCCCTCTTCCCGGAGATGGCCCGCCCGGAGCCGATTCCGCCCAACGTGGACGTGGCCCTTCAGCGCACCGTCGCGGGCGGGTACGACGTCTGCCTGATAATGGACGGCGACGCCGACCGGATGGGCATCGGCGACGAGCACGGCGTCTTCGTCAACCAACTGCAAGTCTACGCCCTGCTGGCCTACTACCTGTTGGAGATACGCGGCGAGCGCGGGCCGATCGTCAAGACCATCTCCACCACCTCGATGTTGGAGCGGCTGGGCGAGATGTACGGCGTGCCCGTCTACCAAACCGGCGTCGGGTTCAAGTACGTGGGGCCCAAGATGTTGGAGGTGGACGCCCTCATCGGCGGCGAGGAAAGCGGCGGGTACGCCTTCCGGGGCTCGGTGCCGGAGCGGGACGGCATCCTGGGCAACCTCTTTTTCCTCGACCTGATGGTGCGCACGGGCAAATCACCGGCCCAGTTGATTGCCCACCTGTACGAGAAACTGGGAGCCTCCTACTACTACGACCGCGTGGACACCCGTTTCCCCTCGGAGAAGCGGCCGGAGGCGAAGGCCCGCCTCGACGCCGCCCACCCGGAGACGCTGGCCGGGCTGAAAGTGGCCGACATCGTGACCCTGGACGGCTACAAATACCTCCTCGAAGACGGCGGCTGGCTCCTCATCCGCTTCTCCGGCACCGAACCGATCATCCGCGTCTACTGCGAGACGACGGACAAGGAGCGGGTACAACCGCTGCTGGACGCCGGGCTGCAACTGGCCGGGCTGCGTTGAGCGTGGGCGGGATTGGCAGGTGGTGATGAAATTCTGGAAATGGCTGGGGCTGTTGCTCATCCTGGGGACGCTGCTGGCCTCCCCCGTCGGGGCCCAGGTCGGCCCCCAAGTCCACGTCCTGACCGTTGACGCGGCGATCTCCAGCGCGACCGCCGACTACATCGCCCGCGGCATCCAGGCCGCCGACCGGGACGGCGCCGTAGCCGTCGTCATCCTCCTCGACACCCCCGGCGGCGACGTGAACGCGACGCTCAAAATCATGGAGACCCTGGAAAACTCCCCCGTGCCGGTCATCGTCTACGTCTGGCCGCGCGGGGGCATGGCCGCCTCGGCGGGCACGCTGATCACCCTGGCCGCCTCCGGCGCGGCGATGGCCCCGCACACGACCATCGGCGCGGCCCATCCCGTGAGCGCGGGCGGCGGGGAACAGGACCCCGAACTGATCGAAAAAGTAGTCAACGTGATGGTGGAGCACGCCGAGACCTTCGCCGCCCGCCGGGGCGAGGACGCGGTGCGCTGGGCCGAACGGGCCATCCGCGAGAGCGAGACCGCCAACGAGCAGGAGGCCCTCGAACTGGGCGTCATTGACGTGATCGCGGAGGACATCGGCGACCTCCTGCGCCAATTCGACGGGCGCACCGTCCCCCTCGGCGGCGGTGAAGTGACCCTCCACACCGCCGGGGCGACGGTGCATGAGGAGCCGATGTCCGCCATCGAACAGGTGCTGAGCGTGCTCATCAACCCCAACATCGCCTTCATCCTCCTCGTCGTCGGCATCCAGTTGATCTTCATCGAACTTTCCGCCCCCGGCGGCTGGGTGGCCGGCTTCCTGGGGACGGTCTGCCTCGCCCTGGCCGCCTACGCCATCAGCATCATGCCGCTCAACTGGCTGGGCCTGGTGCTCATCGCCACCGCCTTCGTGCTCTTCTTCCTCGACATCCAGACTCCCGGCATCCAGGCCCTGAGCATCGTCGGCACCGGCGTGCTCATCGCCGGGGCCCTGATACTCTTCAACACACCGACCGGCTCCCCCTACGGCAAAATCTCCGTCCCGCTGGTGGTGGCGACGGCCCTGCTGGTGGGCGCGTTCTCCGTCTTCGTCGTCGCCAAAGGGCTCAGCGCCCAGCGCATGCGGCCCGCGCTGGGCGCCGCCAACCTGGTGGGACGGCAGGCGGTCGTCCGCACCCCCATCGCGCCGGAGGGAACGGTCTGGCTGGACGGGGAACTGTGGAGCGCGGTCGCCGACGCGCCCATCGCCGCCGGGGAACAGGTCGAGGTCGTGGCGGTGGAGGGGCTGCGGCTGCGCGTCCGGCCCGTCACCACCACTGCCCGGTGAAGTCCCGATGAAAACGCCTTTCCTGCTCCTGTTTTTGTTGATAGCGGCCCTGCTGGCCGGGTGCGCTCCTGCTCCAACGGCGGTTCCATCCCCATCGCCCACCGC
>JALWUZ010000123.1 GCA_027079895.1 Anaerolineae bacterium | reverse complement strand
TCCCATTCCCGGTCGCTGAGATCACTGCCGTATTGCTTGCGTTGCATAGCCCACCTCCTGCTCTCGGGATTCGAACGGGATTGTAAGGCAAACCACTGCTGCAAGCAATTTTCAAACAGGCTCTTACCCACTCAATTAGTAGGAAGGTTGGAGGCAGGGACTTCAACAACAAGTTTGGTAGCAATTGAACCAATGGAAGGTTACTCTGGTGATGGGCGGCTGTCAGTTCTAAACTATTGGTATCTGGATGCCTTAACTGGAAAGCACGAGGCCTTGTTTCGGGAAATGTTGACATTAAGCGTCCGGTACAATTGGGAACAAGGTATCGCTGGCAGTAATAGCATTGTCGCTGAGGCGAGGAGGCAAGCAAGCCGATTTAGGGAGTTAGAGGAACGGGATTCTCGAGTCCGTTTTGCATTAGAGCTACTGTACAAAAAACATCCTGATGAAACACTGCTCCGTTGGCAAGTCACCAATGTGTATGCTAATCTTGTTCACTATTCGGCCTATTATTTACAGATAAGGGAAAGAGTCAAGGCTGTACTAGAGCAAGAAGACTTTGCTTACAACAGGTATTTGCCCCTTTTGCAGATTGTTGAATGGAATGATATAACAGCGGCTCTTGATGTTGAAGATGTAAATATGGGAGAAAGCCTAATAGAACTTTTGCAAGTTGACCCACAAAGCGTATTGGTCAAAATTAGGTTCATCATAGAGAAAATAATTGACTACATCTACGCGAAAAAGTTAAGCACCTCACCCCCACCTCGTGCAAACTTGGCAGATAAAACTAAACGGCTACAAAGGGAAGGATGTATTCCGCCCATTATAGGGGCGTACTTGAACGCTTTACGGTTAAGTGGTAACGTTGGTGCTCATGAATATGTAGGCTCGAAAAGAGACGTTGAAGTCATTCTTCCCGTTTTTATCAGAGTGCTAGAATGGTTTGTCGAGAACGAGCTTGGCTCTGGAACCACCTAGACCTGTGTGCAGCGGACACGGCTACGCCGTGGAACAACGTTGGTAAACGCCGCCGTGCCGCTGACGCCTTCGGATGGAGCAGTGAAACATGGACGAGATGATTGACGAACTACTTCAGGAAACCGAGGAGCGGATGGAGAAGACCACCGCCGTATTGGAAAGCGACCTGCGTACCATCCGCACCGGACGCGCCTCCCCCGCGCTGGTGGAGCGGGTGCTGGTGGAGTATTACGGCGTCCCTACCCCGCTCAATCAACTGGCGGTCATCTCTGCGCCGGAACCGCAGTTGATCACCATCCGCCCCTACGACCCCGGTTCACTGGCGAACATCGAGCGGGCCATCCTCAAGTCGGAACTGGGGCTCACGCCGTTGAATGATGGACGCATCATCCGCCTCCCCATCCCCCGGCTGACCGAGGAGCGGCGCAAGGAACTGGCCCGGATGGTGCGCCAGCGGGTCGAAGAGGGCAAGGTCGCCCTGCGGAACATCCGCCGCGAGGCCCTGGACGACATGCGCGACTTCGAGAAGGAAAAACTCATCTCCGAGGATGAATTCTACCGCGGCAAGGACGACCTCCAGAAACTCATTGACCGTTACGTCGAGAAGATGGACGAAATCAGCGACCGCAAACAGCGAGAGTTGCTGGAAGGCTAGCGACTCCCCCCAGCAGCCCCGGATAGGCGATAATGGCCTCCAATTCACCGGACGACCGGCAGTACCCACCCCTGGCGAAAATACCCCAACACGTCGGCATCATCATGGACGGCAATGGCCGCTGGGCCCAGCAGCGCGGCCTGCCCCGCTCCGCCGGACACCGCGCCGGGACCGAGAACCTGCGCGGTGTGCTCCGCGCCGCCGTCGAGTTCGGCGTGCCGGTGCTGACCATCTACGCCTTCTCGACGGAGAACTGGGCCCGCCCCAGGAGCGAGGTCAAGGCCCTCCTCTCCATCCTGGAACGGGTCATTGACCGCGAGTTGCACGAGTTACACCAGGAGGGCGTTCAACTGCGCCACATCGGACGTCTGGATCGTCTCACCCCCCGGCTGCGCCAAAAGGTACTGGACGCCATCGAACTGACCAAGAACAATCAACAACTGATTCTCAACGTCGCCTTCGACTACGGCGGGCGGGCGGAACTGGTGCATGCTGTTCAGCGCATCGTCGCCGCCGGAGTCACCCCTGAGCAGGTGGATGAGGCTCTCATCAGCAGTTACCTCTACACCGCCGGGTTGCCCGACCCCGACCTCATCATTCGCACCAGCGGGGAAATGCGGATCAGTAACTTCCTCATCTGGCAGGGGGCGTATGCCGAGTTGTACGTGACCCCCACTCTGTGGCCCGATTTCGACAAGGAAGAATTGTACAAGGCCCTGGAAAGTTACAGCCGCCGGGAACGTCGCTTCGGTATGGTGCCGGGTTAGATTACCGCCCACTCAACTCCCACGTTACCCCCTATCGCGCCCATGCTACGTGCTCGCATACTCACCGCCATCGTCCTGATACCCGTCATCGTCCTCGTCGTTCATCTGGGAGGATGGGCTTTCCTGATTCTCCTGGGCCTGTTGTTCTCGCTGGCCGAGATGGAGTTCTGCCACTTGGTCGCCCAGGATGGCTTCCGCCCGCAAATCGTCTTCGGCCTGCTGACGGTCTGGCTCTTCCTGCTGGACGCGCAGTACCCCGACCTGGGCCTGTTGCGCCCCAGCCTGACGGCGGTCGTGCTGGGCTCGCTGACCTGGCAGATCTTCCACCGGCAGGGCTCCCCCGTCGCCGACTGGGGGCTGACGGTCGTCGGAGGGCTCTATCTGGGGCTGGGGGCCTCCTTCCTGCTCCTCCTGCGCAACCTGCCGGAGGGGGAGTGGTGGACGATGACCGCCGTCCCCTCCATCATGCTGGCCGACACCGGCGCGTTCGCCGTCGGGAAGATGTGGGGGCGGCGCAGAATGGCTCCTTCCCTGAGCCCCAAGAAGACCTGGGAAGGGTATCTGGCCGGGGTCGTGACCGGCGGCCTGCTGACCGCCGGGCTGGCCGCCCTGTGGCGTCTGGGAGCCGGGCCGGAGGCGGCCATCGGAGCGCGGCACGGCCTGTGGCTGGGACTCCTCATCGCCGTCCTCGCCCCCCTGGGCGACCTGGCGGTCTCGATGGTCAAGCGGCAGGTCGGGGCGAAGGACAGCAGCCACCTGTTCCCCGGTCACGGCGGGGCCCTGGACCGGGTGGACAGCGTCATCTGGGCCGCCATCATCGGCTACTACTACGTCCTGCTCTGCGCTCATCCGTGAGCCATCTGCGCGTTTCACTCACTGGGAAGGCGTCCGTCGCGGTCGCATCGTCACGGTCGCCCTGCCGCTGGGAAGGCGGCCGTCGCGGTCGCATCGTCACGGTCGCCCTGCCGATGGGAAGGCGGCCGTCACGGTCACATTGTCACGGTCGCCCTGCCGATGGGAAGGCGGTCGTCGCGGTCGCATCGTCACGGTCGCCCCGCCGCTGGGAAGGCGGCCGTCACGGTCACATTGTCCACATTGTCACGGTCGCCCTGCCGATGGGAAGGCGGCCGTCCCGGTCGCATCGTCACGGTCGCCCCACCGCTGGGAAGGCGGCCGTCGCGGTCGCATCGTCACGGTCGCCCTGCCGCTGGGAAGGCGGCCGTCCCGGTCGCATCGTCGCGGTCGCATCGTTGCGATCGCCCGACACGAGGTACGAAAGGAGGCAACGACATGGAAAGAAAAGTGCGCGACATCTACCACAAGGGCGTCATCCTCTGCCGCCCGGAGACCCTGCTCCAGGAAGTGGTACGGGTGATGGCCGATACCGGCGTCCACGCCGTCATGGTCGCCGAACGCGAGGGCGAGTGCCCGGTGGGGGTGATCTCCCACACCGATGTCATCGCCCACTACGGCGAGGACCTGACCACCATCCGCGCCAGCGACGTGATGACCAAACAGGTCGTCAGCATCTCGGAGGAGATATCCGTCGCCGAGGCGGCCAAAACGCTCTTGGACAGCCGCATCCACCGGCTCCTGGTGACGGACGAGGAGGGCAAGCCGGTCGGCATCCTCTCCACCACCGACATCATCCGGGAAATGCGCGGCACCCGCTGGGTCTGGTACCTGGACTAGCGGGCCGGAGTGCAATTCGACGAAAGGAGGGCGGCGATGGACAAACAGATTGTCACCATCGAACGGCACATCGTCGAGCAGGAGCGGAGTTACCCCGGTGCTACCGGCGTGTTCTCCAACCTCCTGTACGACGTCGCCCTGGCGGCCAAGATCATCGCCCGCGAGACCACCCGCGCCGGGCTGGTCAACGTGTTGGGGCGGGCCGGCAGCGTCAACATCCAGGGCGAGGAGCAGATGAAATTGGACGTTTTCGCCAATGAGACCATCATCCGCATGAACAGTTTTACCGGGCGGCTGGCGGTGATGGCCTCTGAGGAGAACGACGACATCATCCCCATCACCGACTACGAGCCCGGCAAGTACGTCCTCGTCTTCGACCCGCTGGACGGCTCGTCGAACATTGACGTCAACGTCAGCATCGGCACCATCTTCGGCATCTACCGGCGGCTGAGCGACGCGGGCCCCGGCACGCTGGCCGATTGCCTGCAAAAAGGGCGCGACCTGGTGGCCGCCGGGTACGTGATCTACGGCTCCAGCACGATGATGGTCTACACCACCGGTCAGGGAGTTCACGGCTTCACCCTCGACCCCAGCCTGGGGGAGTTCCTGCTCTCCCATCCCGACATCCGGGTGCCGTCGAAACCGCTGTACTACAGCGTCAACCAGGGGAACGAGCCCTATTGGAGCGAGGGGGTACGTCGCTTTACCCACTGGCTGCTGGGCCCGCGCGACGGCGACGGGAAGCCCCTTTCGGGCCGCTACATCGGCTCCCTGGTGGCCGACTTCCACCGCAACCTGCTGCGGGGCGGCATCTTCTACTATCCGGCGGACTCCAAACGGCCCAGTGGGAAATTGCGCCTGCTCTACGAGGCCATCCCGCTGGCCTTCATCGCCGAACAGGCCGGAGGATACGCCTCCGACGGGCGGCGCAACATCCTCGACATCCAACCGGAAACTCTCCACCAGCGGACGCCGCTCTTCATCGGCAACCGCGACCTGGTCGAGAAGGCCGAGGAGTTCATCGCCCAGTACGACAAGTGAGGAACGAAGAGATGAGCAATGAAATAGATATGGCGACCCTGGAAGCCAAAACTTTGGCCGAACTGCGGGAGATGGCCAGGGAATGGAGCATCTCCGGCTTCAGCCGTCTCAAGAAAGAAGACCTCATCCTCCGGCTGCTGCGGGCGAAGGCGGAGCGGGAAGGGCTGATGTTCGGCGGGGGCATCCTCGAAATCGTGGACGAGAGCAAGGGCTACCTGCGGAGCAAACACTACAAGCCCGGCCCCGACGACGTGTACGTCTCCCAGTCGCAGATCCGGCGTTTCGGCCTGCGCACTGGCGACATGGTCGTCGGCCAGGTGCGCCCGCCGAAGGAGAACGAGCGCTACTTCAGCCTGCTGCGGGTGGAGGCGGTCAACGGGATGGACCCGGAGGCGGCCAAACAGCGGCCCAACTTCGAGGCCCAGACCCCCATCTTCCCCAACGAGCGGTTCATCCTGGAGAACTCGCCGGAAAACCTGACCGGACGGTTGCTCAGTATGATCGCCCCCATCGGCAAAGGGCAGCGCGGACTGATCGTCTCCCCTCCGAAGGCCGGCAAGACGACGGTGCTCAAGCGCATCGCCAACGGCATCACCGCCAGCCACCCGGAAGTCTACCTGATGGTGGTGCTCATCGGCGAGCGGCCGGAGGAAGTGACGGATATGGACCGCTCCGTCGAGGCGGAGGTCATCAGTTCCACCTTCGACGAGCCGGTGAAGAGCCATGCCAGCGTCGCCGAGATGGCTCTGGCCCGCGCCAAACGGCTGGTGGAGAGCAAGCGGGACGTGGTCATCCTCCTCGACAGCATCACTCGCCTTTCCCGCGCCTACAACCTGGTGGTGCAGCCGAGCGGACGCACCCTTTCCGGCGGCCTCGACCCGGCCGCCCTCTACCCCCCCAAACACTTCTTCGGGGCGGCCCGCAACATCGAGGAGGGGGGCAGCCTGACCATCATCGCCACCTGTTTGGTGGACACCGGCAGCCGCATGGACGATATGATCTACGAGGAGTTCAAGGGGACGGGCAACATGGAACTCCACCTGAGCCGGAAGTTGCAGGAGCGGCGGATCTTCCCGGCCTTCGACATCGAACGCTCCGGCACGCGCCGGGAGGAGTTGCTGCTGGACAAGGAGACCCTCCAGAAGGTGTGGATTATGCGCCAGCGGTTCCTGGACTCCCAGTCCTCCGGCTACAGCATGGTCAAAGCGATGCAGGAGTTGCTCCGCGTGCTCAGGAGCACCCGGACGAACGAGGAGTTCCTGGACCTGTTCGTGAAACTGGCGGAGATGGAGCGGCGGTGAGCGCGTCCGGCGACAGAGAAACGGGGCGAGGGCAGTGAAATGACCGCATTCAAAGCGATTCTGTTCGACCTGGACGACACCCTGCTTCACAACCCGATGTCCACCTTCCTACCGGCCTACTTCCAGGCCCTCCTGGAGCACGTCGTCCCGCTGGTGGACGCCGAACGGTTCTTGCAGGTGATGATGGAAGCCATCGCCCAGATGGACGCCAACGATGGCCGCCGCCGGATGACCAACGCCGAGGTCTTCGCTGCCCACTTCTTCCCGGCCCTGGGGCACGCGCCGGAGGAACTCATCCCCGTTTTCGAGCGTTTCTACGCCGAATCGTTCCCCCGCCTGCGCTCGCTGACCCGGCCCGTCCCGGAGGCCCGCCCGTTGATGGAGTGGGTCTTCGGCCTGGGAGTCCCGGTCGTCATCGCCACCAACCCCGTCTTCCCGCTCACCGCCATCGAGCAGCGGCTGGACTGGGCCAACATCCCAACGACCGAGTTCGACTACGCCCTGGTGACGGTCTACGACAACATGCACGCCACCAAGTTCCATCCCGCCTACTACCGCGAAGTGGCCTCCTTCCTGGGACTGCCGCCGGAGGAGTGCCTGATGGTGGGGAACGAGTGGGAGATGGACATCACCTCCGCCACGCGGGCCGGCATGTCCGCCTACTGGATTACCGCGCCGGACACCCCCTTGCCGTCCGCCGTCCCCGGCCCCGGCGCACTGCTGGGACGGGGCTCGCTGGCTGATTTCTGGGAGTATCTCCGATGAACGTCACCCTCCGTCCGATACGCACTCACGCCGAGTATCTGGCCGTCGAGGATTTGCAGCGGGCGGTCTGGCACCTCGCGGAGGTGGAGATCGTCCCCAATCACCTCCTGCTCACCGCCCAGGAGAACGGCGGCCTGGTCATCGGGGCCTTCGACGCCGCGGAGCACCTGGTCGGTTTCGTCTTCGGCTTCGTCGGGCTGACCGACGACGGGCGGACGAAGCACTGCTCCCACATGGCCGGCGTCCACCCCGACTACCAGAGCCTCAACATCGGCTACCGGCTCAAACTGGCCCAGCGGGAGCGGGTGCTGTCCCAGGGGCTCGACCTGATTACCTGGACTTTCGACCCGCTGGAAAGCCGGAACGCCCGCCTCAACTTCCACAAACTGGGCGTGATTTGCCGCACCTATCGGCGCGACTTCTACGGGGTGATGCGGGACGAGCTCAACGCCGGACTGCCCAGCGACCGCTTCCGGGTGGACTGGCACATCGCCTCCGAGTGGGTTATGTCGCTCTTGGAGGGCCGCCGCCGGCCGCCGACGCTGTCCACACTCTTGACGGAGGGGGCGGCTCTGCTGAACCGCGTCCCCATCTCCGACCTGCCCCGCCCGCCGGAACGCACCCTGCCCCCCTCCGGTGACCGGATACTCATCCAGATTCCGGCCAACTTCCAGGCCATCAAGGCCGCCGACTTGGGACTGGCCCGCGCCTGGCGGGAGCACACCCGCGC
>JALWUZ010000122.1 GCA_027079895.1 Anaerolineae bacterium | reverse complement strand
ATCGGCGACCTCACCGCCGCCGACGTGGGACAGACGCTCACGCTGAGCGGCCGTCTGGGGGAGCGGGAGGACTTCTCGAAGGGGGTCAAGTTCCCCCTCTCGGACGGGAGCGGCAGCATCGTCTTGCTCCTGTGGCAGAATGTCTATGACGCGCTCCCCGCCGCCGACCGCCTGACCGCCGGGGCGGTGGTGACGGTCACGGGCCGCATCGAGGAGTACCGCGGCACGCTGGAGATCATCCCGGCGGCGGACGGGGTGCAAGCGGCCGGAGGCGACCGATGACCTTCTTCGTCGCCCTGCTCTACGCCGTCGGCGGCGCGTTGGTGGCGGCGGTGCTCTCGCTGGTGCCGGCCCTGCACATCTACAACGTCGCCGGATTCATCATCCTGGCGACCGCCGCCCTGGGCGAGGTCATGCCGCCGGAACACCTGGCGATGTTCTTCATCGGCCTGATCACCTCCTACGCCATCCTGAACACCATCCCCAGCATCTTCCTCTCCGCGCCGGACGATTCTACGATTTTCGTCGTCCTGCCGGGGCAGAAGTACCTCCTTCAGCGGCGCGGGTACGAGGCGGTGGTGCTGACCGGGCTCGGCGGGCTGGGGGGGATTGCGGTATTGGCCTTGCTGACCCCGGTCGCCTCGTCGCTCCTGCCGGCCTTGCGGGCCATCCTCCAGCCGCACATGCACTGGATTCTGTGGACGATCATCGCCTACATGCTCATCTCGGAGTGGCCCAAAGGCTCCGACCGCGCGCCGGCGGGGCTGCGCCGCTGGTGGGACGGGTGGAAGTCGCTGACCGCCGGGCTGCTCACCTTCTTCCTCTCCGGGCTCTTGGGATTCATCCTCCTGTACCGGAGCCTCGTCCCGGTGACGGTCGCCTATCAGAACCTCCTGCCGGCCTTCGTCGGGCTCTTCGCCGTCCCCTGGATTCTGCAAAACATCCTGTCGCGGGTCGCGTTGCCGGAGCAGCACATCGCCGCGACGGTGGACATCACTCCCTGGCTGGTGTTGCGGGGGGTGTTCGCCGGGGCGTTGGGCGGGCTCTTCGCCGCTTTCTTCCCCGTCGTGACCGGCGGCATCGGGGGGTTCATCGCCGGGCATGCGACGGCGCAGCGGGACGATCGTCTGTTCATCGTCTCGCAAGGGGCCTCCAAAGTGGTCTACTACGTCGGCGGCTTCCTGTTCTTCTTCGTGCCGGGGCTGCATCTCACGCGCGGCGGGATGGCCTGGATGTTGAGCAGTATCTGGTCGTCTTATACCCCGCAGACTTATTACACGGCGGTAGCCGCCGTCCTGCTCACCGGCTTGCTCGCCTTCTTCCTCCTCCTGCTGCTGACGCGGTTGACCATCGCGCTGGTGGCCCGCGTCCACTACCGCTGGGTGAGCCTGGCGACGCTGGTCGTCCTGCTCCTGATCGTCTGGGGGATGACCGGCTGGGGCGGGCTGCTGATCTGCGCCGTCGCCACCGGCATCGGCCTGATACCGGTGCTGTGGGGCTCCCGGCGGATGAACTGTATGGGGGTGCTGCTGCTCCCCATCGCGCTGAACATGGTCGGGTGGGGCGCACCGCTGGCGGCTTTCCTCGGCCTGGTGGGATGATGACGGGGTGGACGACGAGAGATGACCGTCCCCCTCAATCGTTGCCGTCCAGATTCCACTCCACCGGCACATCGCCGGCCGCCAGCCGCATGCCGGGGTCTTTGGACATCAGCAACAGGCTGACGATCATCACCAGCCCCCCCAGCCACTGCACCGGCGACAGCCGCTCCCCCAGCAACAGGAACGCCAGTACCAGGCTGACCAGCAGTTCCAACAGGCCGACCAGCGCGGTCTCCACGCCGCCCACCAGCCGCAACGCGCTGAAAGTCGCCAGGCGGGAGAGGGCGGTCGTCAGCCCCAGGGCGAGGATGGCGGTCCAGCCCTGCGGCGTGATCGGCTCGACCGGCTGCCCCTGCAACAGCCGCGCCACCCCGACCACGCCGGACATCGTCGTCAGGATGTAGAGTGCGCCGGTGCGCGACGGCACGTCGGCCAGCACCCACTGGCCCAACACCAGGTGCCAGCCGTAGGTCGCCGCCGACGCGATCATCAGCGTCATCCCCAGCCAGTCCAGTTTCCCCGTCCGCGTGCGCGTCAGCAGATAGACCCCCAGCATGGAGAGGGCCAGCCGCACGAGAGTAAGCCTCGTCAGCGGCTGGCCGGCGGCGAAGAGGAACAGCACGACCCAGAGCGGGTAGAGGGTGTTGAGGAGCGAGGCCAGCGAGGCGTCCAGCCGCTGGAGGCTGGTGTAGTAGAGCAGGGAGCCGAAGCCGTTGACCATCCCCACGC
>JALWUZ010000121.1 GCA_027079895.1 Anaerolineae bacterium | reverse complement strand
CGGGGGTGACGGTGCTGCCGGCCCGGTGGGCGGACGGGGCCTCCCGCATTGACGGATAGCAGGAGCCGAAATGAGTCTCACACCACATCAGAGGAACACACTCATCGCGTCATTGCTGGTCGTCGGGGCAGTGCTGGCGGCCATCCTGACCGGCTGCGCTGCGCCGACCACTCCCACTGCCTCCCCGACCCCGGCCGCGCCGTCGGCGTTGGCGACCCCCACCAGCCCGCTGGCGACCCCTTCCCTCACGCCGACGACGGAGTTGCAGCCGGTGGTAGTGACCATCGGCCTGTGGCTGCCGGAGGAACTGAACCCCTACGGCGACGGGCGCGGGGCGGCGGTGCTCTCCCAGCAGTTGGACAATTTCAGCGAGGCCTACCCCGACGTGCAGGTCGAGGTGACGGTGAAGAAGGCGCACGGACGGGGCGGCCTGCTCGACTTCCTGCGGACGGCGCGGGCGGCGGCCCCGACCGTCCTGCCGGATTTGGTGGTGCTGGACGCGGCGGACTTGGAGACGGCGGCCCGCTCCGGCCTGATTCAGCCGCTGACCCCGTTCCTCTCCGGGACGGCGGCCGGCGACCGCTTCCCCTTCGCCGTCAGCCTGGGCGCGGTGGACGGGGAGACCTGGGGGTTCGTCGTCGGGGCCGACATGCAGCACCTGGCCTACCGCCCCGACCTGCTGGACTCCCCGCCGCTCTCCTGGACGCAGGTCATCTCGCCGCCGGTGCCGTTCGTCTTCCCGGCGGGGGGGCACGACCGGCAGGTCAACGACGCGACGCTGATCCAGTACCTGGCCGCCGGGGGGCGTCTGAGCGACGACGAGGGACGCCCGACGCTGGACGAGGAGGTGTTGGCGGAGGTATTGCAGTTCTACGCCGACGGGGCCAGCCGTGAGGTCATCTCGCCGACCTTCGAGACGCCGGCCATCTCCCCCACGCTGGTACTGAACATCCACGACGCCGCCCAGTCCTGGGAGACCTTCCGCGCCGGACAGGGGCTGATCGCCGTCGTCCCCGCCGGGCGATACTGGCCGGAGAGCGACGAGACCTTCGCCCCCGCCCCCATCCCGACGCGCGACGGGCATCCCTTCAGCATAGCGCGGGGGTGGGTGCTGGCGCTGGTGACGGACGACCCCGACCGGCAGGCGTTGGCCGGGTTGCTGCTGGACTGGCTCATCGCCCCCGACCACAACGGGGAGTGGACACAGGCCGCCGGGTATCTGCCGGGGACGCTGGGCGGGCTGCGGGCCTGGGACATCTCGAACGCGGAGCGGGCGGTGCTGCGCGGGGTGATGGAGGCCGCCGTCCCGCCGCCGCGCCCGGAGGTGATGAACACCGCCGGGCGGGTGATGCAGGAGGCGGTGGAGGCGGTGCTGCGTGGACGGGCCACTCCGTCCGAGGCGGCCCGGGCCGCCGCCGAAAGTATGGGGCAGTGAGCGATGGGCAAACGGTGGCTGGGTGTCCTACGGGTGGTGGTCAGTGCCGGGGCACTGGCCTTTTTGTTCTGGAAGATCGGCCTGGGGGAGACGCTGTCCGTGCTGCGCCACGCCCGGCCGCTCTACCTGGCCGTGGCCTTCGGGCTGTACGTCGGCAGCCTGCTGGTGCGGGCCTACCGCTGGTTCCTGCTCATCCGCAGCCTGGACGCCGGGGTCACTTTCGGGCGGCTGTGGCGGCTGTACTTCGTGGGCCAGTTCTTCAGCAGTTTCCTGCCCAGTCAGTTCGGCGGGGACGTGGTGCGGGCGTTGGAGTTGACGCAGAACACGGAGAGCGCGGCGGCGGTCGGCACTGTGTTGCTGGACCGGATGAGCGGGCTTCTGGTGCTGTTCGCCATCGGGCTGGCGGTGCTGCCGTTCAACGCCGCGCGGATGGCGCCCTGGCTGGTCGGGCTTCTAGTGACGGTGGCCGGCGGGGGGCTGCTGGTCGGCGGGCTGGTGCTGGAAGGGCGATTGCTGCGCCGCCTGACCCGCCGCCTGCCGCCGCTGCTCTCGCTGGAGGGGGAGGGGCCGCTGGCGCGGGTCTACGCCGCCGTCACCGGCTGCGGGCGGCGGGCGGTAACTGGGGCCTTCGCCGTATCGCTGCTCTTCAACGTCATCAACGTGGTCATCAACTATCTGTGCGGACGGGCAGTCGGCGCGGAGGTGAGCCTGGGGTACTTCTTCGTCGTCACGCCGCTCTTGTCGGTATCCGGCCTGATACCGTCCGTCGGCGGCTGGGGGGTGCGGACCGTCGTGGCCGGGGTGTCGGTGGCCGGCTCGGCAAAGCGTCCGGGCTTTTTCCATCCATTCGTGGTGAAAAAGGCGCTCACCATCGGACCGGTCATTCGCAAGACCTTTGCG
>JALWUZ010000120.1 GCA_027079895.1 Anaerolineae bacterium | reverse complement strand
TAGCCGCCGCACCCCGCAGCCCGCAGCCCCTTGACCACCCCCCCGGCGGCGACCGCTTTGCGGAAGATGCCAAAGCCGCACTCCGCCGCCAAGTCGGAGATGTCCACCAACTCCATCCCGAAGCGCAGATCGGGGCGGTCGGTGCCGAAGCGGGCCAGCGCGTCGGCGTAGGAGAGACGCGGGAAGGGGCGGAAGAGGAGCCGCTTGTCGGTGCAGTTTTCGACGATGCCGATCATCAACTCCTCGGTCAGAGCGAGGATGTCCTCCTGCTCGACGAAACTCATCTCCATATCCAACTGCGTGAACTCCGGCTGCCGGTCGCCGCGCTGATCCTCGTCGCGGAAACAGCGGGCGATCTGGAAGTAACGCTCGTATCCGGCGACCATCAGCAGTTGTTTGAGTTGCTGGGGGGATTGGGGCAGGGCGTAGAACTTGCCGGGGTGCAGCCGGCTGGGGACGAGGTAATCCCGCGCTCCCTCCGGCGTGGTCTTGAAGAGAATCGGGGTCTCGATTTCGACGAAGCCGCGCTCGTCGAGGAAGTCACGGATGTACTTCACCACCCGGTGCCGCAGGATGATGTTGCGCTGCATGCGCCGCCGCCGCAGGTCGAGATAGCGGTACTTGAGCCGCAGGGCCTCGTCCACCGGCCCGTCGTCGAAGATGTAGAACGGCGGGGTCTTGGCGGGGTTGAGGATTTGCACCTCCTGGGCCACGACCTCGATTTCGCCGGTCTCCATCTCGGGGTTGGTGAGCCCCTCCGGGCGGTGCCGGACGGTGCCGCGCACTTGAATCACGTACTCACCCCGCACCTGTTGGAGCAGCGCGTGGGCCTCCGGGGAAGCCTCCGGGTCGGAGATGATCTGCACGATGCCGGAGCGGTCGCGCAGGTTGACGAAGGCCACGCCGCCGTGGTCTCGCCAGCGGTTGACCCACCCGGCCAGCAGCACTTCCTGGCCCACGTGGGCCGCCCGCAGTTCGCCGCAATTGTGTGTTTTGAGCATAATTCCCTCCCTGGTTGATGGTGAAAGCAAGCAGCAAGTTGGCAAGCAGCAAGTTTGCAAGTGGCAGGTGGCAAGTAAGCAAGTGGGCAAGTGGCAAGTTGGCAAGTAAGCAAGTGGCAGGTGGCAGGTGGCAAGTGGCAGGTGGCAGGTTGGCTAGCCGAAGGTTTTGGTGCCGCGCTGCACGCTGAAGGCTCTGTTGACCACCGCTTTGGTGGCGGCGGTGTCCTGCGCCTGCGTCACTTCCATCAGTTCTTGCTCCTGCTCGGTGGCGACCTCGGCGGCGGCGTCCGCTCCCAGCCGGGAGGCGTAGGCCCGCAGTTCCTCCATCTCGCGCCGCGCCTCCTCGTCGGCGGCGGACGCCCCGGCGACGGCCCGCGTGCGGGCGGTCTGCAACACCTGGCGGGCCCGCATCTGCCCCAGTACCTGCCTGACGACCGGCTCGACCGCCCCGGTTTCGATGGTGAACTCGTCCGCCGCGACGTAGTGGAGCGTCACGGTGTTCAACGGGGTGGTCAACTCGTTGCCCGCCGGTGAGCGGTAGACCAGGTCCCCGCCGATGGCCAACCGCGTACCCTCCTCCTGCGGGGGGAGCAGCAGCCGCAGGACGACCTCCAGGTTGGTGTCCGTCGGGATGTCCCCCAGGTTGACCGCCGTCCCCTCGACGGTGTAGGCCGTCGAGAAAGGCTCGATGCCGGTGCCCGGCGGCAGGGTCATCCGCAGGGCGGCCGCTTTCGCCGCCAACGCGCTCGCCTCCCCCAACTCACCGGCCACGTAGGGGGCGATCTGCCGCGCGTGGAGGACGTGGTAGAAGCGGCCCCCGCCCTGATTGGCGATCTCGACCATCAGGGCCTCGTTGTAGTCGCTGCCGACGCCGAGGGTGGAGACGGTGACTCCCTTCTGCCGCGCCTCGAAAGCCCGCCAGCCGACCATCTCCAGGTTGGTCTCCCCGACGTTCGCCTGACCGTCGCTGAGGAGCAGCACCAGGTTCGTCTCGTGCTTCCGGCGCAGCGCGGCCTTGATGCCATCGGCGAGGCCGCCGTCCAGCGCGGTTCGGCCCCCGGCCTTGAATTTGCGCAGCAGGTCTTTGACTTTCCGCCGCAGACGTTCGTCAACCCGCGTCGGCTTGAGCACCGTCCGCGCCTGATTGGAGAACGTCACCAGGGAGAAAGTGTCCCCGTCGTGCAGCCGGTTGATCGCCTGCTCCACCGCCTTTTTGACCGAGACGATCTTCTCCCCGGCCATCGAGCCGGACACGTCGAGCACGGCGACGAAGCCGATGGGCTCACGGCCGGCGGTGGTGGGGGCGGCCTCCTCTGGCGGAACCTGCGCCGGAGTCTGGATGGTGACGATCGCGTGACGGCTCACAATCCGCCCGGCGGGGGCGGAGACTTGGTCCAGGTACATCTGGGCTTGAACGTAGGTGTTGGGGGGCGGCTCGTGCTCGAAGACCAGTTCGCCGCCGCAGTGGGCGCACACTTTCACCCCCGGCGGCTCGTCCTGAAGCAAGCCGCAGTACAGACAACGCATCAGTGCCGGCATACCGACCTCCTTTCCTCACTCCAGAAGTTTCTCTTTCGGCAGAGTCTCTCGCAGCACCCGCAGCCAGTTGCCTCCCAGGATGGCGGCGACCTCCGCGTCGCCGTAGCCGTGGTCGGCCAGCGCGGGGCCGATGAGCCGCAGGTCGGCGACGGTGTCCAGGCCGGCGGGGGCACTTTCCGCGCCGAAACCGCCGTCGAAATCGGAGCCCAGCCCGACGTGCCGCGCGTCCCCCGCCACCTGGCAGATGTGGTCAACGGCGGCCACTACGTCGTCCAACGTCACCGCCGTCTTGGGGTCGTGCTTGCGCCAGTCGGCGCGGAGGAAGCGGTTGTACAGGACGACGCCGATCACCCCGTCCCGCTCCACCAGGCGGCGGATCATCTCGTCGGACAGTTGGCGCGGCCCCGGCACGCGGGCGCGGGGGTTGGAGTGGCTGGCGATGACCCGCCCGGAGAAGCGGTCCAGGGCCTCGAAGAACGCTTCCTCCGCCAGATGGCTGATGTCCAGCGTCATTCCCAGGTCGTCCATCGCCGCCAGCAACTCCCGCCCGGCGTCGGTCAGCGGGCCGGGGACGCTGTTCCCGCCGGCGTAGCGGCTTCCGGCGGCCCACGAGAGCGCGATCATCCGCACCCCTTGCTCGAACCAGGCGGCGGCCTCCGCCGGAGTGCGGATGGGGTCGGCGCCCTCCATCAGCATGACCAGTCCCACCTGCGGCGAGCCATCTTCCCAAGCGTGCAACACCCGTTCGAGGTCGGGGAGGGTCTCCACCAGGGCGACGCGCTCCTCCTGGTCGGCCAGGCGGCGGTAGAAGGCGACCTGCTCCTGCCCCAGACGGTGCGCTTCCTCGGCGTTGGAGTAGGTGAACTGCGGGGGGATGTTCTTCCGGGCGGGGGCGACGAAGATGGTGCCGAAGACGACCGCCACTTCACCGGCTAACCACTCCGGCAGCCCGACCATGCAGAGGCCGCTCATCGCGGAGATGTTCACTCCCGCCTCGACCCGGCGGGTCTCCAACGCGCTGCGACGCACGTCGCGCCCCAGTGCGACCCCGTTCCATCCGATGTCCTCGTGAGCGTCTACGACCAGCATTGAACCCTCCCGTCGGTGATAGGGACATTGTACCGCAGAGCGTCCAGAAAGCAACTGCCGGTGAGGTCGGTTTGGCGGCCTTCGGGCAAGATGGTATAATTCGACATACTGGCTTTCGGACGTGGGATGAGACGGCGAGGAGAACGGATGAACGAAAGGCTTACGATAGAATCCTTCGGGCCCATCGAGAGGGCGGAGATCGAACCCGGTGACTTGACCGTCTTCGTCGGGCCGCAGGCAACGGGGAAATCACTGGCGGCGCAGGTTCTGTACTTCTTCAGGCGGTACGAATCGCTCCTCGTGGACTTGCAGGGCTCACCCGATGTCATCACCCGGGCGGCTCTGGAAAACTGGTTTGGCCCCGACTTCGGGGTCTACGTGTCCGTCGGGACTCGCCTGCGCTGGTCGCCACCGACCGCCGGGGAGGTGCAGGGGGTCTTCTGGACGGACGATGGCTTGCGGGTCAGTCCGTCGCTGGCGCGGCGGATCACCTCTCCGACCCAATCGGAGAAAGCGGAGGTCTACATCCCCGCCGGACGGACTCTCTACTCGTTCCTGCCCCCGTACTCGTTGCTCTCGCGGGTGCTCGCCTCTCAAGAGTGGCCGGGATTCATCCTCACGTTCTACGAGACTCTGGGGCGCACGGTGAGTTGGCTGAGGCGTCATCAGAATGACCCAATGCCGGAGATTGATTTCCTGCGGGAGCGGGCGGAGGCTATCTTCAAGGGACGTATGCGGTACAGCGACGAAACGGTCATGCTGCAAATCAACGGCGATCTCCTCTCGACCGCCAACATCGCCGCCGGGCAGATGGAACTCTGGCCGTTCTGGGTGATCGTCGAGGCCGGAGTGCGCTCTCACCGTTTCGACGCGGCTCAGATCTACTTCGAGGAACCGGAAGCGCACCTGCATCCGGCGGCTCAACGGGGTGTGATGGAGATGATCGCCTACCTGGTGGGACGCGGGACGCGCTTCCTCGTCACCACGCACAGCCCATACCTGCTGTACAGCATCAACAACCTCCTCCTGGCCCATCGAGTGGTGGAAGCGGGGCGGGCCTTGCCGGATGACATCCCGGCGGAGGCCATCCTGCGCCCGTCTCAGGTCTCCGCGTACCGCTTCCGTCCCGATGGGCGGGTGGAGAATCTGATGGACAGGGAGGTAGGGCTGATTGACGAGAGCGAGTTGGACGATGTGGCCGATGACCTCGGCGCGGATTTCTCCGCGTTGCAGGACGCTCTGGAGGCCACCGGATGAGACTTTCCGACTATCTGCGAGAACTGGGAATCCCCGCCCCTCTAGCCGATACCCGGCCTGCTCATAACACTTCACCGCTCGAAACCGATTCCAATGCAGGATAAAATCATCGTCCGTGGGGCGCGGGAACACAACTTGAAAGACATCACCGTCGAAATCCCGCGCGACAAACTGGTCGTCGTCACCGGCATATCCGGCTCCGGCAAATCCTCCCTCGCCTTCGACACCATCTACGCCGAGGGACGGCGGCGGTACGTCGAGAGCCTCTCCGCCTACGCCCGGCAATTCCTGGGACAGATGGATAAACCGGACGTAGACCAGATCACCGGCCTTTCCCCCGCCATCTCCATTGACCAGCGCGGAGCCTCCCACAACCCCCGCTCCACCGTCGGCACCGTGACCGAAATCTACGACTACCTGCGGCTGCTCTACGCCCGCATCGGCGTCCCGCACTGCCCCCAGTGCGGCGCGGAAGTGAGCCGTCAATCGGCCCAGCAGATCGTGGACGCCGTGGCCGCCCTGCCGCCGGGCACCCGCTTCCAAATCCTCGCCCCCCTCGTGCGGGAGCGAAAGGGCCATCACCAAGCGATTTTCGACGAAGTGCGTCAGGCCGGCTTCGTCCGCGTCCGGGTGGACGGTCGGCTGCGCGACGTGGACGAGGACATCCAACTGGACCGCTACAAAATGCACACCATCGAGGTGGTGGTGGACCGCCTGGTAATCCCGAACGAGATGGGGGACGACTTCCGCTCGCGGCTCACCGACTCCATCGAGACCGCCCTCCAACTGGGGGAGGGAGTTGTCATCATCAACAACGTCTCCGCCGCGCCGCCCCAAGACCTCCTCTACTCCGAGACCCTGGCCTGCCCAACCTGCGGCATCAGCCTGCCGGAGATCGAGCCGCGCACGTTCTCCTTCAACCGCCCTCAAGGGGCCTGCCCGGAATGTCAGGGGCTGGGGGTCAAGATGGAGTTCGACCCCGACCTGCTCGTCCCCGACCCCGACCTCACCCTGGCCGAGGGAGCCGTGCGGGCCTGGAACGTGAAAGGGCACGACGGCTACTACTGGCAACTGCTCAAGGCGACCTGCGACCACTTCGGCATCCCTACGGACGTCCCCTGGCGGGACCTGACCCCGGCCCAGCAGCGCATCATCCTCCACGGCAGCGGCGACGAGCGCATCCCCCTCCGCTACGTCAGCCGGCGGGACAAACGGAGCACCGTCTACGCCACCCGCTTCGAGGGGGCCATCCCCCACCTCCAACGCCGCTATCGGGAGACGGACTCCGACTACATCCGGGGGAAAATCGAGGAGTTTATGGCCCAACGCCCCTGCCCGGTCTGCGGGGGCAAGCGGCTGCGACCGGAGGCGTTGGCCGTCACCATCGCCGGGAAATCCATCAGCGAGATCACCGACTGGCCGGTGGGCCGCCTGCTGGAGTGGGTCGAGGGGCTGCAACTTTCGGAGAAGGAGCAGGCCATCGGACGCCGCATCCTCAAAGAAGTGCGGGCCCGGCTGGGGTTCATGGTCAACGTCGGCCTGGACTACCTCACCCTGAGCCGCTCCGCCACCACGTTGGCCGGAGGAGAGGCACAGCGCATCCGGTTGGCGACCCAGATCGGCTCCCAGTTGACCGGCGTGCTCTACGTGCTGGACGAGCCCAGCATCGGCCTGCACATGCGGGACAACGACCGCCTCATCCGCACCCTGCTCGCCATGCGCGACCTGGGCAACACCCTCATAGTCGTCGAGCACGACGAGGCCACCATCCGGGCCGCCGACTGGGTCATTGACCTGGGACCCGGCGCGGGCGAGCATGGCGGGGAAGTCGTCTGCGCCGGCGACGTGGACGCCCTGATCGCCTGCCCGGAAAGCCTCACCGGCGCCTACCTCTCCGGGCGGCGACACATCCCCGTCCCCCGCACCCGCCGTCCAGGGAACGGCGACTACCTGGTGGTGCGCGGGGCGCGGGAGCACAACCTCAAGAACATTGACGTGCGCATCCCGCTGGGCAAACTGGTCTGCATCACCGGCGTTTCCGGCTCCGGCAAATCAACCTTGTTGATAGAGGTCGTCTACCGGCGTCTGGCGCAAATCCTCCACGGCGGGCGACACCGGCCCGGCGACCACGACCGCATCGAGGGGGTGGAGCATCTGGACAAAGTGATCAACATTGACCAATCCCCCATCGGGCGCACCCCGCGCTCCAACCCGGCCACCTACACCAACGTTTTCACCCCCATCCGGGAACTCTTCGCCGCCCTGCCGGAATCGAAAATCAGAGGCTACAAGCCGGGCCGCTTCTCCTTCAACGTCAAGGGGGGGCGGTGCGAGTCCTGCCAGGGACACGGCACCCTGCGCATCGAAATGCAATTCCTCCCTGACGTCTACGTCCCCTGCGACGTGTGTCACGGGCGGCGGTACAACCGCGAGACGCTCCAGGTGCGCTACAAGGGCCGGAGCATCGCCGACGTGCTCGACATGACCGTAGACGAGGCGAGCGACTTCTTCGCCAACCACCCCGCCATCCAGAACAAACTGCGCACCCTCCAGGAAGTCGGCCTGGGATACATCCGCCTGGGACAGCCCGCCCCGACCCTCTCCGGCGGCGAGGCCCAGCGGGTCAAACTGTCGCGGGAACTGAGCAAACGGGCCACCGGGCGCACCTTCTACGTCCTGGACGAGCCCAGCGTCGGGCTGCACGCCGCCGACGTGGACAAACTGATCGCCGTGCTCAACCGGCTGGTGGACGCCGGAAACACCGTAGTGATCATCGAGCACCACCCGGACATCATCAAGGTGGCCGACTGGGTAATTGACCTGGGGCCCGAAGGGGGAGAGCGAGGCGGAACCGTCGTCGCCGAGGGGACGCCGGAACAGGTCGCCCAGGTGGAGGCCAGTTACACCGGCCAATTCCTCCGGCGCATCCTGTCCGGCGGCGATTGACGGCGACCGACGGCGAACGAAAAGGGTGCGACCCATCGGAGGCCGCACCCCTGCTTACTTACCCTCGTGGTCTGGCGGGGGCCGAAATCGGTTATGGAGACGACATCTGCCCCACCAGCGAGATGATCTTCTCCCGCTCCGGCGGCCCGACCTGCCCCCACACCGCCTTCCCC
>JALWUZ010000119.1 GCA_027079895.1 Anaerolineae bacterium | reverse complement strand
GGGCGAAGACTTCGATGTCCTCGGGTCTTTCGCGGAGAGGGGGCAGGTAGAGGGCGAAATGGGGCTCCCGCCAGACGGCGTGGGCGTGGACGGCCAGCCAGTCGGCGACGAAGTGGGCCGGGTCAACGTCGTCCACAGCGGCGGGGAGCACCCAGAGCCGCGCGTGTTCCGCCAGGAGACGGGGCAGCACCGGCTCCGCCTCCTCCGGTTTCAGGAGCGGGGGGGCCTGAGGGGGGAGTGTGGTAATCGGCGGCAGGCCGCCGGGGTCGTAGTAGCGGAACTGAATCCACTGCCAGGGGCCGTAGAAGAGCACTCCGTCGCCGGGGCGGGCGTGGGCCCGCACCAGCCGCAGGACGTGGCCGTAGTCGGAGCGGGTGAAGGTGAGGGCCGGGGGCAGGGCGGCGGTCAACAGCGGCCAGACGACGGCCCCGGTCAGGGCGAGGGACGCGCCCCAGGTCGGCAGACGGCGGCCCAGCAGCAGCGGCGACTCGCAGAGGAAACCGACAGCCAACGCGCCGTAGGGGAGCAGGAAGATCAGGTAGCGGGGGGCCGGCACCTGGGGCAGGAGGTAGGCCAGCGCGAGGGGGACGGTCAGCGTCAGGAGCAGGTGCCATCCGGCGGCCCGCCGCCGCCAGAGGAGAAGGAGCGTCCCGGCGGACACCAGCAGCAAGGCGCGGTACAGGAGTTGGTAATGGACGCGCTGGTCGGGGCTGAGGAGCATTTTCCCCAGCAGCCGGAGCACCTGGCGATAGGGCGGCAGCGAGCCGGAGAGCCCGCCCCACAGTCCGGCGGTGGTCGCCCGCAGGCCGGGGGAGAGCAGGTACCAAACGAGAACGCCGGCCGGGAGCAGGGCGTGGACGGCGAGCCAGGTCAGCAGGGAGCGGCGGCGGGCGAGGAGCAGGGTCAGCGGCTGGATGAGGATGGGGAAGAGGAGGTAGTAGTGGGTGAAGACCGCCAAGAGGTTGACGAGCGTCAGCGCGGCCACCGCAGCGGGGCGGGGGCCGGCCGGCGTGAGCCAGTCGCGGAAGAGGAGGTTGGCCGCCAGCACCGTCCAGAGGGCAGCCAGGCCGTACATCCGGGCGTCCCGCGCGTAGTAGGCCATGCCGGGCGTCACGGCGAGGATGACCGCCACGGCCAGGCCGGGGAGGGAGGTCATCCGGCGGGCCAGGGCGGTGGTCAGGGCGATGAGGAGCATCCCCGCGCCGACGGAGAAAACGCGCAGGCTGAACTCCCCCGCGCCCGCCGCCCGCATCCAGAGGTGAATCAGGAGGTAGTAGAGCGGCGGGTGTTCCCGCGTGGCGTGCAGGAGGTAGCGCAGGATGTCGAGGAGGGAACGGTGGGCGACGTAGTAGGTGGCGGCCTCGTCGAAGGTCAGGTCGCTGGCGGAGAGGTGGTAGAGCCACAGTCCCCAGGCCAGCATCAGCAGGGGGAGGTAGATCAGGTGCGGGACGGGGTCGCGCCGTCGGGCAGTCGCAGTCGTCGGCATCGGGAGGGCCTCTCTTTCGGGCTGCGATTGTAACCCAGGAAACGGATTACGGCAAGCCCGGATGGGGCAAAACCTTTCCTTGACAACTCCATCGGGCGAGATTATAATGCCTGCGCACTTATCAAACCGGCTTTGCCGGGTAAGAAGGGAGGGAGATTTGTGACCAGAGTCGTGCTGGAAGACTACGAGTCTTTCGACTCCTTGCTGAGGCGGTTCAACAAGAAAGTGCAACGGGACCGCATCCTCTCCGAGGCGCGACGACGACGCTTCTTCGAGAAGCCGAGCGTCATCCGCAAGCGGAAGAAGGCCGCCAAATTGCGCAAGAGCCGCCGCCAGACGTTCAAGAACCGACAGCGGTACTAAAAAAATACGGTGGGCTGGCGGAGGTCGCCCAGATGAACGCGGTGAGGCACGGGGTGGCACGCGGTTGACGCGGGTACTCTCCGTGCCTCTTTGTGGGCTTCCGCCGCCCGCCGGCCACCGGGGGAACGATGAGCCTGAAACAACAACTCCGAAACGACCTCAAGGAGGCCCTCAAGGCCCGCGACGAGCGGCGCAAGGCGGTCATTCGGATGGCACTGGCCGCCATCACCAACGCCGAGGTCGCCCAGGGCGGGGATTTGGACGATGACGCCATCGTCGCCGTCTTGAGGAAAGAGGCCCGTCGGCGGCAGGACACGATCGCCGAACTGAAACGGGCCGACCGCCCGGAGCGACTCGCCGCCGAGGAGGCCGAGTTGGAGATTCTCCAGGGCTACCTGCCCCAACTCCTCTCCCGCGAGGAGATCGTCGCCGAGGCCCGCCAGGTCATTGAGGAAGTCGGCGCGGAGGGGATGCGGGCGATGGGGGATGTGATGCGCCGGTTGATGCCCAAACTCAAGGGCCGAGCCGATGGGCGTCTCGTCAACGAAGTCGTGCGCGAATTGCTATCCGGCTAGCCGTGAAACGGCCTCACACCGGCAATCTGGCCCAGACTTCAAGAGGGAGCGCGTAACCGGTGCTCCCTCGTTCAATTCCTGTACTCGAGGTGGCAGGGGACGCGGATGAGCAAAATTCACGGGTGGTGGGGGTGGCTGCGCCTGGCCGCCTTCGGACTGGTGCTGGCCGGCGTGACCGGCGCGATGATGGCCCTCCCGCTGCTGGCGACCGATCGCGTGATTCTCGAAGAGGGGGAGGTCGCCACCGAGGACGTGCGAGCCCCCCGCAGTTTCGCTTACGAGAGCGAGATTCTGCGCGAGCAGGCCCAGGAGCAGGCTGTAGCCGGCGTCGCCCCGATTTATACCCCGCCGGACCCCTCACGGGCCCGCCAGCAGTTAGGCCGCGCCCGGCAGGTTTTCGATTACCTGGGTTCCGTCCGCGCGGACCCGCTGGCCTCCCCGGCGCAGAAACGGGGCTGGATTCTGGCGGTGCCCGAACTGGCCGACCTCTCCTCCGACACCATTGACGCCCTGCTCTCCCTGTCCGCCGCCAGTTGGAACCGGGTGCAGCAGGAGGCCCTTTCGGTCATTGACCAGGTGATGCGCAGCGAGATCCGGGAGGGACACCTGGACGAGGCGTTGGAGGAGGTGCCGGCCCGCGTCAGTCTGGACCTCTCCGACGAGGAGTCCGCCGTCGCCGTCGCGCTGGCGCAGCACTTCGTGGTGCCCAACTCCTTCCTCGACCCAATCGCCACCGCCGAGGCGAAGACCCGCGCCCGCGAGGAGGTGCCGGCCGCCATCCGCACCTTCGAAAGCGGCCAGATCATCGTCCGGGAGGGGGAGCGGGTCACGGCGTTGGACATCGAGGCCCTGGATCAACTGGGACTGCGCCAGCCTCAGGTCAGATGGCAGGATTTCGTCGGGCCGGGGTTGGTGGCGGTGCTGGAGACGGTGCTCCTGGGGCTCTACCTGGCCCGCTTCCGCCCAGAGGTGCTGTGGGAGTGGCAGCAGTCGCTCTTGCTGCTGTTGTTGCTCTCCTCAACAATCGCGCTCGCCGGGCTGATGCTCCGCGGCGGGCTGGTGTTGCGTTACCTGGCCCCGCTCCCGATGCTGGCGCTGGTCGCCACTGCCACCCTGGGCCAGCCGACCGGGGTCGCGGCGGCGGTCTTCGTCGGTATAGCGGCCGGCATGCTGGGCGACAAGCCGATGGAACTCGTCGCCTACGTCACTTTCGGGGGGCTGGTGGCCGGGCTCACGCTGGGGCCGGTGAAGCGCATCGGGGCCCTGTTCCGCTCCGGCCTCTTCGTCGCCCTGGCGAACCTCCTCGTCATCGCCGCCTTCTGGCTGCCGCAGGAGCACTTCCAGCCCGGCGACCTGGTGGCAGCGGTGCTCAGCGGGGCCATCAACGGGGGCGTGTCGTCGAGCCTCGCGCTGGGGCTGCTGTTCGTCATCGGCCCCCTGTTCGACATCACGACCACTATGCGGCTCATCGAACTCAGCCGCCCCGACCACCCGCTCCTGCAACGTCTGCTGCGGGAGGCGCCGGCCACTTACCATCACAGCCTGATGGTGGCGAATCTGGCGGAGCAGGCCGCCGAGCGCATCGGGGCCGACGCGCTGCTGACCCGCGTCGGGGCCTACTATCACGATGTGGGGAAGATCATCCGCCCCTACTTCTTCACCGAAAACCAGGTCGAGGGGCTGAATCCCCACGACAGCCTCGACCCCCGCACCAGCGCGGAGGTCATCATCGGCCACGTGCGGGACGGGCTGGAACTGGCCCGCAAGTACCGTCTTCCTAGCCGGGTGCGGGCCTTCATCCCGGAACATCACGGCACGGCCCGAATTGGCTTTTTCTACCACAAGGCGGTGCAGATGGCCGGCGGCGACCCGTCCCAGGTGGACGAGAGCGCGTACCGGCACATCGGCCCCAAGCCGCAGAGCCGGGAGACGGCGTTGGTGATGCTGGCGGATGGCTGCGAGGCCGCCGTCCGTTCCGCCCGCCCCACCAGCGCGGAGGAAATCGCGGAGATCGTCGGGCGCATCATTGACAGCCGCGTCGCCGACGGGCAACTGGACGAGTGCGACCTGACGCTGCACGACCTGGCCGTCGTCCGCGAGACTTTCATCTCCGCGTTGAAGGGGGTCTTCCACCCGCGTATCAAGTACCCGGAGCCGGTGCGGGACGAGAAACCCGCCCCGGCCGCCGAACAGGAGGGGGAGCAGGTTGCACACGATCGAGATTCAAGTTGACGAGCAGTTCCAGGAGGGGACGCCGGTCGAGTTGCTGCGGCAGGCCGTTTTTATGACTCTGACCCTCCAGCAGGTGCGGCGTCCCTGCGAGGTGGCGGTCGTAGTGACGGACGACGACGCGCTGCACGAGTTGAACCGTCGTTTTCGGGGGATAGACCGCCCGACCGACGTGCTGGCCTTCCCTGACGAGACTCACGGCCCGTTCGTCAACGCGCCGGGGCAGGCGCGTTATCTGGGGGATGTCGTGATTTCGTTCCCACGGGCGGCGGAGCAGGCCGCCGCCGGCGGGCACGCGGTCGAGGATGAGTTGCAGTTGTTGGCCGTCCACGGCGTGCTCCATCTCCTGGGATACGACGACCAGGACGAGGAGCAGCGAGCGCAGATGTGGGCGGCGCAGGCGGCCGTGCTGCGGGCCCTGGGGGTGGACGAGGGAGTCGCCCCGTCGTAGGGCCTCGGAGCGGCGGCCGCCCCACAGACCGGAAAGGCAGAGAGCGATGTTCAAAACCCGCGTCACCGAGTTGCTGGGCGTGGAGTACCCGATCGTCGGCGGCTGCATGATGCACATCTCCGGGCCGGAGTTCGTCGCCGCGATCTCCAACGCCGGGGCCCTGGGGATGATGGCGTCGGCGATGTTCCCGTCCCAGGAGGAGTTCCGCCGGGCCGTCCGCCGGGTGAAGTCGTTGACGGACAAGCCTTTCGGCGTCAACCTGAGCCTCTTCCCGGCCCTGCGGCCCATAGACAACGACCTCTACGTCGAGGTCATCCTGGAAGAAGGCGTCCCGGTGGTGGAGACCAGCGGCCACCGCCCGCCAGAGACACTCCTGGCCCGGCTGAAGTCCGGCGGGGTGAAGACGATGCACAAGTGCGTCAGCGTGCGGCACGCCGTCAGCGCACAGCGGGCCGGGGTGGACGCCGTGACCGTCTTCGGCAGCGAGGGGGGCGGGCACATCGGCGAACTGGGGCTGACGACCTTCGTCCTCGTGCCCCGCGCCGCCGACGCGCTGGACATCCCCGTGCTGGCGGCCGGCGGCATCGCCGACGGGCGCGGACTGCTGGCAGCCCTGGCCCTGGGCGCGGAGGGGGTCACGATCGGCACCCGGTTGCTGCTGACCGAGGAGTGCCCCATCCACCCCAACGTGAAACGGGCGTTGGCGGCGGCGACGGAGTTGGACACGGTGCCGGTGCTGGGCTCGCTCCACAACACCCTGCGGGCCTGGAAGAACGAGGCTGCGCTCAAGGTGGTGGAGTTGGAGGCGCGGCAGGCGGAGTTGGGGGAGATTCTCTCCGTCGTGGCGGGTACGGCGACGAAGCGCATGCTGGCCGGAGGGGACGTCGAGGCTGGGGTCATCGCCTGTAGCCAGTCCATCGGCCTGGTGGGGGAGATTCGACCGGTCGCCGAGGTGATCGCCGGCCTGGTTCATGAGGCGGAGGAGGGGCTGCGGCGGCTGTCCGCTGAGTGAGGGGGGCTAATATGAATGGCGAATTGGCTCAAGTAGTTGCCTTAGTGGCACACGGAAATTTATTTTTGAGTGGCAAGGATGTTGACCTCTCCACAAACTCAACACTTCAGTACGTTTCCTCGATCAAGTTCGTCCGCTATGAAAGCAATCGAGACACGCAAGGCATGGAAGTAGCAAATAGTGTTCCTGAGTGGTTTTCTTTTTTGCGCTCAGCAAAAGCAAATCGCTTGTGGCATATTGATTTTTACCAGCAAAGGCAAGATATTCCCGCACATATCGCCAGCGCTTTTTCCGGTGGTGTTTCGAGGGCCATTCAAGCGGATTTGCCAAATGGTTTTGAACTTTGGTATCCGCAATGGGAAACAGGTGGTGAAGACAAATACAAGCCCTGGTTGGTAGAGTATCGTGGTCTTACGTCTCCAAATTCTTACGCTTTACCCAGGCAAGAAATGAGTGCGGTAAAAGACAGGCTCAGGCAGGCCGTCTTACGGGCTAAAGATTTTGCTCAAGGGACGCACTGGACTAAAGATTTTGCAAGGTCATTGGAAGCGTTAGAATCTTCTGCACCTGCATTCCCGTTCCCAGATATGCTTCCTTCCTCCGGTTTTCCTTTAGAAGCCCGTCAATTGCTGGCTGCGGCTGCCCAAGCCTATGTCTTTGGCGGTATGGGTTCATGGAACGATATGAGCTTGCCAAATGATCCAGAAGTCATCGCGGAATATGAGAGAATTAGTGAAGAACTCTACGAAGCAATACAATTTGCAATCGTAATGGCTTCCAATTCCTTTGAACCACACGTTGGCCTGCAATAGGATGAACCGGTGAATACAATCGTTCTTATCTCGTGTGTCAGCAAAAAATTGCCCCACAAAGCAAAAGCGCGGGACTTGTATATCAGTCCTTTGTTCCGCATGAACCTGAAGTATGCCCAGCAATTCTCACCGCAGCAAGTGTTTGTGTTGTCGGCGAAATACGGGCTGGTGGGATTGGACGAAGAGATAGAGCCGTATGACGTTACGCTCAACACAATGTCGGCAAGAGAACGCAGGCAGTGGGCGGCCAAAGTCATCGAACAACTTCGGGAACATTGTGACCTGGAGAATGACCACTTTGTGATATTGGCGGGAGAGAAGTATCGGCAATATTTGCTCCCCCATTTGAAATCTTGCGAAGTGCCGCTGGCCGGGCTTCCGATTGGAAAGCAGTTGCAGTTTTTGAAAGCAAGGACAGCGGATAAGTGAGATTTGTCAACAGGTATATGTGCCGTTCAACAGCCTTCCGCGCTATCGCTTCCCGTTCGACGACGAAGCGATACCACTCAACGGGATTTACATTCTGTTCGAGGAAGTGGTGCAGGCCAACCCCGGCTGCACCTGACCCGCCTTCGGCGGGGGGTAAGCGGCGCGAAAATTACCCGCTGTGGTTCTGGTCGAAGTTTTTCGGATTGCCCGGCACGGCGGACAGGTGAGCCCCTCGTTATGATGGACACTCCCGAAAAGATGCTCTTGGCTGAAAAGGCCGACCCGGATGCTTTCGCCAGGGAATTGCGGATGTTGGCGGCTGTCAAACTGTACGAGATGGGGCGGCTATCCTCCGGTCGCGCCGCCGAACTGGCCGGTATGCCACGAGTGGAGTTTCTCCTGAATCTGCACCGCTATCGGGTGTTTCCCCTGGCAGCCGAGTTAGAGGAGTTGGAGGCAGCCCGTCCGCGACGGCCCTAGACGACGATTCGACATCCGAGGTCACGTATGGACTTATTTCGCGCCCTGCCCGCCCTCCGCCGCCACCCGCTGCTGGCGGATAAGAACATCGCCCTCGTCGGCGTCTCGACCATCATCGGCGACGAGGGACATCTGTACTTCGAGGTCGCCAAACCCAAGTACTGGCACCGTCCCCAGGGG
>JALWUZ010000118.1 GCA_027079895.1 Anaerolineae bacterium | reverse complement strand
TTGGCTGTGGGTGTCGGCGGTGGGCCCGTCGGCGGGGCGGGGGGGTCGCGCGTGGGTGGGGGGGGGGGGGCTGTGTTCGTAAGCGGCGGTAGTCTGGGCCCGGTCGCCGACGTAAGTTTTGACGCGCCGGGGAAACGTGGTATCCTATCGGTAGCCTGCTGGTCGCCGTTGTAGCCTGTCAGGGCTTCCAAGCGGTCGCGGTATCCGGCGCGGTCGTGGCGCGGTGTGGGGTCTCCGGCGCGGGTTGTGGTGGGCGCCCAACATTGTGTGTAGCGGACAGCGGCTACCGCCGCGCGCCAACGTCGGCGGATTTTCGGCCAAAAATCATGCGCCAGCGGTGGGGGTTGGACGGCGACGCCGTGCCGTTGACGCAATCGTTGGCCCGCCAATGAGAAGCGCACGATGACGAAAAAACTCTCACGGATTTTTCCTGTCCCTAAAAGTGGAGATGAACCCCTGCACTCGAATGGCCGCCCTCTTGGAATTACTTTGCTTGATTTCTGGCGTTGGAGTTCGTCCGATTTGGTGAGCAATGCTACACGTGGAATTTTGGCAGAGTTCATTGTTGCCAGTGCGCTGGGCATTGAATTGAACGATGTGCGGGACGAATGGAGAGCGTTTGACCTGATTACACCAGAAGGGATCACGGTGGAGGTCAAATCGGCGGCTTACATTCAAACTTGGAGCCAGCGCGATTTTTCACGCATTACGTTCCGCATTCCCAAAACAAGGGCGTGGGATGCCGACACGAATGTGCAAGAGAAAGTGCCTCGACGGCACGCTAAAGTTTACGTTTTTGCGCTTCTGGCCCATAAAGACAAATCATCTATTGATCCTCTAAACGTGGAACAGTGGCAATTTTTTGTTTTGCCGACCGCGGTTCTCAATGCGCGTACCCGGAGTCAGCATTCTATAACTTTGCGCAGCCTTGAAAACTTGGCGGGACGGGCAGTTTCGTACAATGAATTAAGAGAAGCAGTGCGCAAAGCAGCGATAGAAGCGGCGGGCTAACCAGGCGTGCAGCCGGCCCGCCTTCGGCGGTGAGAAAGCGGGCGCGATTTGTAAGGGGAGTAGCGGGCTGGTCGTGGTGGTTTCGCAGTCACCGCCGCTGCCGCTGATCCCAACGTTAGGCTGTGAGGAGAATGTCAATGTCTATGTACAAAGGGCTAGAACATGTTCAGTTTGGTCATATCGCGGCAGAGGAGGAAGAAAGGGCGTTACGCTCTTATTTCCTTGAAACGCCAGAGTATGTAGATATCTTGCAAACTCCGGAACGGATATTGGTTATTGGACGAAAAGGAAGTGGTAAGAGTGCAGTATATCTTTCATTGAAGGATGCTGGTGAAGGCAAAATCATTGGCTTAACTTTACAGGATTATCCTTGGGAAATACATAAACGCATCAAAGATTCTGGGGCGCCTCAAGAGCATATTTATGTAAATTCATGGAAATATACTCTTTGGGTTTTATTGGCAAAGGAGGTAATTGGCTATAGTCGTCCATCAAAGTTTAGGCTATGGGATCCAGTGTGGTGGAGAAATCTCTTAAACGGGAATCGCAGATATCTAAAAAATTTTTTGAAGCGTGCTTACGGAAGTATAGCACCTAGTTTTACTGAGGTGTTGGTGGATCGTGCTAGAAACATTCGCCTGTTCCAGATTCAAGGCGTAAAAGTGGAGTCTGACGTGGGGCCTCCAGAAATTCGTCTGAGTCAACTCATTAATTTTGCAAATAGAGAGCTGGAATCTCGTATTCTTTCACTTCTTCCCAGCAAAGACGCAGAGCCGATTTATTTATTGTTCGATCAGCTTGACTTAGGTTGGGATGGCTCTGAAGAATCAAAATTATTGCTAATAGGCTTAATCCTGGCCGCGCGCGATGTTATGCGAGCGGCTATTGAGAGGAACAAAAACCTTCGCGTAATCCTTTTCTTGCGATCAGATATTTATGAACAGCTACGATTTGAGGATAAGAACAAGCTCTCAGATAGTATAGTGAGATTAGTATGGGATGAAAATAGACTGCGAGACTTAATTTCCCGACGTATCCAAGCGAGCGCTAGAGGAGATTGGAATGATGTATTTACAGATGAGCGGTTGAGAAGTTCCCAATCACCACTCAGGTATATTGTGAAAAGAACCATGTTGAGGCCGCGAGATATGATTCGATTTTGCTCTTTTGCTTTAGAATGTGCCAAGTCCCACGGCATAGAGCGCATAGATAATGCTTGTATTTATGAGGCTGAACGGCCTTACTCAGACTATATGCGTAATGAAATAATAGATGAAAGCAAATCTCTGCAAAGTGCCCGCATTGATGTTCTCTTTGAGACACTTAAGGAACTAGGAAAAGAGATTGTAAAAAAGGAAGAATTTTTGGTAGTGTGTAGGCAGAGGGGAATAGATGGTGCTCTTGCATTGCAAGAGCTAATTGCCCTTAGTGTGCTAGGAGTGTATAGAAGAGGTGGTTCTCGAGGTGGCTCGCGGGTTATGTATCGGTATGAAACCCCATCATGGGAGAATTTAAGGCCGTCTGACGAATTACGAGTTCATCCTTCCCTGAAATATGCATTAGAGCTTACCGAACCGCGAAAACATCAAGGAGGGTAGTAATCTGATTAGCCTAACCCCGCATTCAGCGGACGCGGCTACGCCGCGCGCCAAACCGGCCTAAAATTTGCGCCCGCTGTAGCCGTTGGACGGCGACGCTGCGCCGCTGACGCTATCGTTAGCGAGACAGGAGACTCTATGGCTATCGCACCCTTATCGGCTCATCAACTGCGCAAAACCTGTGACCCGTCTCAGTTCGACTTCGAGACGACGGCGGAACTGGAGCCGCTGAACGACATCCTGGGACAGGAGCGGGCCGTCAAGGCCATCCTGTTCGGCATCGGCATCCGCCGGGAGGGGTACAACCTCTTCGCCCTGGGGCCCAGCGGCACGGGGAAGCGCACCACCATCGGCCAGTTCCTCGACCGGAAGGCCGCCGCCGAGCCAACCCCCGCCGATTGGTGCTACGTCAACAACTTCGACCAGCCCCACAAGCCCCACGCCCTCCGTCTCCCGCCAGGACAGGGGGTCGTCCTGCGCAAGGACATGGAGCAACTGGTGGAGGAATTGCGCACCGCCATCCCGGCCGCCTTCGAGAGCGACGATTACCGCACCCGCCGCCAGGAGGCCGAGGAGGAGTTCAAGGAGCGGCAGGAAAAGGCCTTCACCGAGTTGCAGGAGCAGGCCAGGGAGAAAAACGTCGCCCTGATTCGCACTCCCGTCGGGCTGGCTTTCGCCCCGCTCAAGGACGGGGAGGTCATCAGCCCGGACGATTTCCAGAAGTTGCCGGAGGAGACCCGCAAGCAGTTCGAGCAGGACATCAACGAGTTGCAGGAGCGGCTTCAGAGCATCATCTTTCAGGTGCGCCAGTGGGAGCGGGAGGCGCGGAAGAAGGTCAAGGAACTCGACCGCCAGGTGGCGATGTTCGCCGTCGGCCACCAGATTGACGAACTGCGCGAGAAGTACGCCTCCCTGCCGGAGGTGGTGGAGTACCTCGACGCAGTGCAGAAGGATGTCATCGAGAACGTGGACGAGTTCCGCAAGCCGGAGGAGCAGCCCCAGGTGATGGGACTCCCCATGCCCCGCCCGCTGAAGGGCCCGCCGCTGCTCCGCCGCTACCAGGTGAACGTCCTGGTGGATCACAGCGAGACCGAGGGCGCACCGGTCGTTTACGAAGACCACCCCACCTACAACAACCTGATCGGCCGCATCGAGCACATCGCCCAGATGGGGGCGTTGCTGACCGATTTCAACCTCATCAAGCCGGGCGCACTGCACCGGGCCAACGGCGGCTACTTGATTCTCGACGCCCGGCAGTTGCTCCTCCAGCCCTACGCCTGGGACGCCCTCAAACGGGCTCTCCGGTCGCGGGAGATTCGGCTGGAATCGCTGGCCCAGGCGTTGAGTCTGGTCAGCACCGTCTCGCTGGAGCCGGAATCCATCCCGCTGGACGTGAAGGTCGTCCTCATCGGCGAGCGGCTGCTCTACTACCTGCTCCACCTGTACGACCCTGATTTCAGCGAGTTGTTCAAGGTGGAGGCGGATTTCAACGAGCGGATGGCCCGCACGCCGGAGAACAATCTGCTGTACGCCCGGATGATCGGCACGCTGGCCCGCAACGAAGGGCTGCTCCCCTTCGACCGGCAGGCAGTCGCCCGCGTCATCGAGCGGAGCGCACGGCTGGCGGACGATTCCGAGAAACTGTCCGCCCACCTGCTGAGCGTGGTGGACTTGCTGCGGGAGGCGGATTACTGGGCCACCACCGGCGGCCACAAGACCGTCACGGCGGACGACGTGCAGCAAGCCATCGAGGCCCAAATCCACCGCGCCGACCGGGTGCGCGGGCTGGTGCAGGAGGAGATTCGCCGGGGAACGATCATGATTGACACCTCCGGCGAGCGGGTGGGACAGATCAACGGCCTCTCGGTCATCGCCCTGGGCAATTTCGCCTTCGGCCAGCCCAACCGCATCACCGCCCGCGTCCGTCTCGGCAAGGGGGAGGTGGTGAACATCGAGCGGGAGGTGGAACTCAGCGGGCCGATTCACTCCAAAGGAGTGCTCATCCTGGCCCACTTCCTCACCGCCCGCTACGCCCCGGACTACCCGCTGTCCCTCTCGGCGAGCCTGGCCTTCGAGCAGTCCTACGGCGGCGTGGAGGGGGATAGCGCGTCCGTCGCCGAACTGTGCGCCCTGCTCTCCGCTCTGGCCGATGTGCCGCTCAAGCAGTCGCTGGCCGTGACCGGTTCCGTCAATCAGCACGGAGAGGTGCAGCCGATCGGCGGCGTCAACGAGAAGATCGAGGGGTTCTTCGACGTGTGCCGTGACCGGGGGCTGACCGGCGAGCAGGGGGTCATCATCCCCGCCGCTAACGTCGTCCACCTGATGCTGCGGCAGGACGTGGTGGCGGCGGCAGAGGCGGGCCAGTTCCACATCTATCCGGTGCGGACGGTGGACGAGGCCGTCGAGTTGCTCACCGGCATGCCGGCGGGGGAGCGGGACGAGGAGGGGAACTTCCCCGAAGGCACGCTCAACTACCTGGTCGAGGCCCGGCTGATAGAGATGGCCGAGCGTCAACGGGACTTCTCCTCGTCTGACTCCGGCAAGGGGGGCAAGGGCGAGGAGGAAGAGCCCGGAGAGACGGAGGAAGCCGAAGAGGCCCCTACGGGTGACGAAAGCCCGTAGTGGGCCTCTTTTTTGTCCGGCCCGGCGGGGTCGTCGGGGCCGCACGCGGGCCGCAGTGGAGGGATGAGAGATGAGCGAGCAGAAAGAGGAGTGGAACATTCGAAACATCCTGGTGGCCCTGGATGCTTCCCGACACAGCCTGGCCGCCCTGGAAGCGGCGGCCGACCTGGCCGCCGGATTGAAAGCCGAATTGCAGGGGCTCTTCGTCGAAGATGTCAACCTGCTCCGCGCCGCCTCGTCGCCGATCGCGCGGGAGGTGCGGTATCCCTTCGGCGCGGCGGCCCGCCTCGACCGGAGCCGGATGGAGCGTCAACTGCGGGCGCTGGCCTCCCAGGCCCGCCGGGCCCTGGCCGAAGCCTGCGAGCGGCGGCACGTCAAGTGGTCGTTCCGCGTGGTGCGCGGCGAGGTGGCCCCGGAGGTGCTGACGGCGGCCAAGCAGGCCGACCTGCTCACGCTGGGCAAGGCCGGGCGGCCCCTCACCCGACGGGAGCGGCTCGGCTCCATCGCCCGCGCGGCGGCGGAACGGTCGCCGCACCCCGTGCTGCTCCTCCAGCGGGATGGGCGCATCCAGCCGCCGGTGGCCGTGACTTACGACGGCTCATCGTCGGCGCGGGAGGCGTTGCGCCTGGCCGCCAGCCTGGCCCGGCATCAAGGGGGCTACCTGGCGGTGCTGGTGGTGGCGGATTCCAACGCGGATGAGTACCGCCTTCAGGCGGAGACCGCCGCCTGGCTGCGTCAGCGCGGGCTGCTGATTCGGTACCGCCGTCTGCCCCGCGCCGGCGTCGCCGCGCTGGTGGAAGCAGTCCGCACCGTCGGCAGCGGCATGCTGGTGCTGAACCGCGACATCCTCCCCCCCGACCGTCTCCGGCGGCTGTTGGACGAGGTGGACTGCCCGGTGCTCCTGATGGGGCTGACGGCCTGACGCCCGCCGTCCGCCGACCCGCCGCCGCCCCGGTTCCGCGACCGGGGCGACCGCGTCTCTGGGCCGCGCGGGATGGATATTCGTCAGGTCGGCAATGGGCCGGGGCTCACTTGCCAAATCGCGCCCCAGCGGGTAAGATTATGCCCGACCACGGCAGTGGTGCATAATCTTCAACGGAGGAGTACGGATATGCCGAACAAAGAGACCATCGTAAACGCTTTGCGCCCGGTGATTGACCCGGAGTTGGGGATGAGCGTCGTTGACCTGGGGATGATCCGGGAGGTGCTCATCGAGGGGGATGACGAGGCGAGCAACGTCGAGATCAAGATGGTGCTGACCGCCCCCTTCTGCCCGCTGGCCGACTACATCGTCGCGCAGGTGCAACAGGCGGCGGCCGCGGTGCCCGGCGTCGCCGAGGCGAAAGTCACGCTGCTGGATGAGCCCTGGAATCCGGCCTGGATGAGCCAGTAGCGTATGCGCATCATATCTCGCAGGGCTCTAAGAGAGTTCTGGGAACGCCATCCAGACGCACGGGCGGCGTTGCAAGCCTGGTATGCGGACGTGAAGCGGGCTGCTTGGGGAGGGCCGGCAGACATCAAGAAAGTCTACCGGAACGCCAGCATTATCGCGCACAACCGTGTGGTGTTCAACATCAGAGGCAATCGCTATCGGCTGGTGGTGGCTATCAGCTACGGGTATGGCATAGTCTACATCCGCTTTGTGGGAACGCACCAAGAGTATGAGCGGATAGACGCGGTCACGATATAGATGGAGGGATCGGGCATGGAGATCAGGCCGATCAAAACTGAGGCCGACTATGAAGCGGCGTTGAAAGAGATAGAGCGTCTGTTTGACGCGACGCCGGGTACACCGGAAGGGGACCGCCTGGAAGTGCTGACCACGCTGGTTGAAGCCTACGAAGAGAAGCGTTACGCTATTCCGCTACCCGACCCCGTCGAGGCCATCCAGTACTACATGGAGAGTCGGGGCTTGACGCGCCGTGATCTGGAGTCGTACATAGGCAGTCGAGGGCGTGTTTCCGAGATATTGAACCGGAAACGGCCGCTTTCCATTGATATGATACGGCGACTTCATGCGGGGCTTGGCATTCCAGCGGAAGTGCTGATACAGCCATACAAATACGGGCAAGTAGCGTGAGACAGCACCCGACCGCTGGTGAGAGGAATATCACTCGGCCACGGGGCAATTCTGGACGACGTGGAGGAGGCAAGATGAGAAGTCCGATGCGGATTGTCTCTTGGTTGCTGCTTCTGGTTTTGGTGATGAGCGTCTCAGCGGCGACGACCGCCGCCGATGGGCCGGTGGTGCGGGCGGTGTTGTTCTGGTCTCACACCTGCCCGCACTGCCACAAAGTGCTCACCGAGACGCTGCCGCCGTTGCAGGAACGGTACGGCTCTCGACTGGAGATCTACACCGTCGAGGTCTCCGAGCCGGACAACTACGAGGTCTGGGCGGCGGCGATGGACGAGTATCAGGTGCCCGCCAACCGTCGGGGCGTGCCGATGCTGTTCATCGGGGATCAGGTTCTGGTCGGCTCGGCCGAGATACCGGAGAAACTGCCGGGGCTCATCGAGCAGTACCTGGCCGCCGGAGGGGTGGACTATCCCGACATCCCCGGCCTGGTGGTCGAGGAGAGTCCAGTGGAGGAGACGGCGACCCCTGCCGCGCCGCCTTCCCCCGCGCCGACGGCGGCGCAGGAGGCCGCGCCCATTCACGTGGCCTACTTCTACCAGCCCGGCTGCCAGGAGTGCGACCGGGTGCAACTGGCCCTCAACTACCTGTCCAGCAAGTACCCGCAGATGGTGGTACATTCCTTCGACGTCAAGGAGAACGCGCCGCTGTGCGAGTGGCTGGGGGAACGG
>JALWUZ010000117.1 GCA_027079895.1 Anaerolineae bacterium | reverse complement strand
CCCAGCCGCCAGTCCGGTTCCTCGTCGCCGGGAAGCCGGTCGGACAGGTAGGCGCGGGCCACTTCCCACATCCGGCGGCGTTTGGCCGGGGTGAGCGAGTCCTCCGGCGAGCCGTAATCCGGCCCGCGCCGGGTGCGCACCTCGAAGAAGTGGTACGTTCCGGCCCGGCGGGCGACTATGTCCACCTCACCGACGACGCACCGCCAGTTGCGGGCGACGATCTCGTATCCCTGGCGGAGCAGTTCCGCAGCGGCGAGTTCCTCGCCGCGCCGTCCCAGGCTGACACGGGCCCGGTTCCTCATCATCGCCTCCTCGCCGGAGAGTATAACATCGCCGGCGGGCGGGGGCAAATCAGGAGTTGACCGATGGACGACCTCTCTCGCATCACCTCGTTCCTGCTCAAGCCGGTCGCCCAGGCGTGCAAGGAGTTCGGCCTCTTGGAGGACGGGGACCGGGTGGCGGTGGCCGTCTCCGGGGGGAAGGACAGCCGCGCGTTGCTGGACTTGTTGCTGCGCTACCGGAAGCGGGTGCCGTTCACCTACGACCTGCTCGCGCTGCACGTCACCGGCACGCCGGGCGGCTCCCCCGACCTCGCGCTCCGCCTGGAACGGTGGTTTCAGGCCCTCGGAGTGCCGTACCGTCTCGTCCCTCTGGCCCTGTCCCCCGACGAGCCCCGCCCCCGCGATTGTTTTCGCTGCTCCTGGAACCGGCGCAAGGCCCTCTTCACCGCCGCCGTCGAGGAGGGGTGCCACAAACTGGCCTTCGGCCATCACGCCGACGATGCCGCCGTGACCGCCCTGCTCAATCTGCTGTTCGGCGGCCGCCTGGAGACTCTCGCCCCGTCCGTCGAGTTCTTCGGCGGGCGCGTCACCGTCATCCGCCCCCTGATCTACGTCCCGGAGAAAGAATTAGCCCGCTACGGGCGAGCCTCCGGTTTCCCGGAGCCGCCCCCCTGCCCCTACGGTGAGCGTTCCCACCGGGAGCAGGTGCGGGCTTTTCTGCGGCAGTTCGGGCGGGAGCAGCGTCAAATCCGCGCCAATCTGTGGCGGGCCGCCCGAAAGTGATCGGTTGCGACGCGCTTCTCAACAGAGCGTCAGGGTGAGACCTTCATACGCCATCCGCGTGGCGGGGAACCGCTCCTGCGCCTGCCGCTCCATCTCCTCCAAAAAAGCGTCGTCGTGGTGGACGTTGTGGTGCGTGAGCACCAGTTGCCCAACGTGAGCCTCCTGGGCCACCTGGACGGCCATCTCCCACGTGCTGTGTCCCCATCCCTGAAGGGAGTACCGGCCGTCGAGGTACTCTTCGGTGGTGTACTCGGCGTCGTGGACTAGAACGTCGGCCCCTTTGGCGAACTCGATCAGACGCCGGTCGCCGCCGACGTACCCTTCCACGTCGGTGGCGATGACCAATTTGTGCCCCTTCATCTCCACGCTGTAGATGAAGACTCCTTGAGGGTGAGCGTAACTGCGCATAATGCGCACTACCACTTCGCAGGGAGAACAAGGGCCGCACTCTCGGCTGGCTTTGCAGACCTGGGGAGGGGCGTCCGGGTCGCCGAAGACGATCATTTCATCCTTGCCGATGTTGCGAATCACGCGCATGGAGCCCAACTCATCCAGCCGGATGGGGTAGACCGGCGGGAGCATCGCGTTGGTCAGGACGACCTCCAAATCCTGATGGAGCAACTTGGGCCCGAAGATGTAGAGCACGCTGCTACTCAGGTGGGAGGGAGCGAAGAAGGGGAAGCCCTGGGTGTGGTCGTGGTGGGTATGGGTGAAGAGCAAAGTCGCCACAATCGGCTTGTGGTCTATCCGGTGCTGGGCGATCAGTTTGTCCCCCAGGCCGATGATGCCGGTTCCGGCGTCAATGATGATTAGGTGTTCGCCGGCGCGGACTTCCAGGCAGGTGGTGTTGCCGCCGAATTTGACCGTTCCAGGGCCGGGCTTGGGATACCCGCCGCGCACGCCCCAGAAAGTGATGGAGAAGTGGCTGTCATCTGTCGCCATACTGACCTCCTAACCTTGCCCCGCCGCGTGGTGTTGGGATGCCGCTCGAAGTTGCAACGATATGATACCATAAACTCGATTTATGCGAAAGTGGGGTTGCGCGAGCGTCACACATTGGGGACAATCTCCTGGAAGGCTGAGGCGGGCCACTGGAGGGCCAGTCCTCGGAAAAGTTGGGCCATTGGCAACTTCCGCACCTCGTAGCCTGCCAGTTCCAGGGGACACTTGCCCCGAATGCGCTCATGAGCATCGTCGGAGAAAGGGGTGAAGCGATAGACTTTTTCGAAGACACCCAGGTACAGCCGGGCGGTTTCAATGTTCTCGAAGCCGCAAAAGGTCTTGTAGTGCTGGGTAAAGATGCG
>JALWUZ010000116.1 GCA_027079895.1 Anaerolineae bacterium | reverse complement strand
GGCTAGGGGCAGTGTGGGGCAGTGCAAGCGGAGCCGGGCTGGCGGTGGTGCCGAGCGTGGGATTCGGAGCCGTCCTCTGCCTGGCTTTCGGCCTGCCGCTGGGGCTCCTGGGGGGTCTTCTGAGCGGCCTGACGCGGCCTGTCACCTCCGGCGGCGACGGCCTGCCGGTCCATCACCCCCTGATATGGGACGAGTGGGTAATCCTCCCCCTCCCCGGCTCCCGTGCCGCGCTGCGCCGCGCCCTGGAGCGGGACGAGGAAGCCGCGCTCCACCTGCTGGCCCAGGTGGCCCGCAACCCCTTCCAACGCTGGGCGGTCCAGTCCGCGCTCCACCGTTACCTGCACGGCCACACGGACCCTATCCGTTTCCTCTACCAACTGGCCGCCCATCCCGCTATGGAGGAGTACACCTCTGCTCCCCTCATCAAGAAAGATTGGGAGAGACTGCCCTCCGTCGGCCTGATTGTGTTGGGGGAACTCGGCGGCCGCTGGGTCTACGGAGGCAGCGACTTCTTAGACCACATTTTGGAGCAACTGGTCAGGCTGCTCACCCTCCCCCTCCGCGACCGCCGCCGCACGCCGCTCACCGCCCTGGCGGGGACGCTCCACGATCTGCTGGAGAAAAGGGAACAGGTCGCCCCCGCAGACCTGCGCACCCTCCCCGACCTCCACGAGTACCCCGGCGGGGAGGAGATCCACCGCACCTTCGCGGCCCTGGCGGACTTCCTCACTTACGACGACCTGCTCGACCTGCCTCAGACCCGCGTCCGCCTCGGACGGCCGGAGGGGGCCGTCCGGCCGGCCGTCCTGCGGGCCATCGCCGACCTGGAGACGGTGGGGGAGGAGGTGGCCGCTTACCGGGACTCCACCAGCCGCGTCAACCGGCTGGCGGCCCTGGCCCGCGCCACCGACACCCTCGACGACCTGGAGGAGTACGTCGAGGCGGAGGTGCGCACCCCGGAGCGGTATGCGCTGCGCGTCATCATCCGCCGCTGGCGGCGGCTGGTCAGCGAGGCCGGCGGGAAGGAGGGGCGCGTCGTGGAGTACGGCCCCATCGCCAACCCCTACGTCTTCGGCAACCCCGTCTCCGGCGACCTGTTCGTCGGGCGGGAAGACATCCTGCGGCGGCTGGAGGAACTGTGGAGCGGCGCGGGGCAGAAACCCTCCGTCGTCCTCTTCGGCCACCGGCGGATGGGCAAGTCCTCCATCCTCCACAACCTGGGGAAACGGTTTGGGGCGCACACCGTCATCGTGGATTTCAACATGCAGCGGGTCGGGCTGGTCGCCGGCACCGGCGAACTGCTCTACAACCTGGCCCTGGCCCTCTACGACGCGCTGACGGACGACGGCGGCGGCCCGCTCACCGAACCGCAAGAGGAGGACTTCCTGACACACAACCCCTACACCGGCTGCGACCGCTTCCTCAAACGCCTGAACCGGGTCCGTGGCGGGCGGCGGTTCATCGTCACTGTAGACGAGTTCGAGTTGATCGAGGAGGCGATTGATGAGGGGCGGCTGGAATCCCGCCTGCTCGATTTCTGGCGCGGCCTCATCCAGACCTATCCCTGGTTCATCATGGCCTTCGCCGGGCTGCACACGCTGGAGGAGATGATCAGGGACTACTGGAAGCCGCTCTACGGGAGCGTCACCGGCATCCCGGTCGGCTTCCTCACCCCGGCGGCGGCCCGGCGGCTCATCACCCAGCCGACGCCGGAGTTCGCACTGGACTACGACCAGGAGGCGGTGGAGCGCATCATCGCCCTCACCGGCCGGCAGCCCTATCTGATACAACTGCTCTGCCACAACCTGGTGGCGCGGTTCAACCGGCGCACATTCGAGGAGGGGAAGGAGGGGGAGCGGCGTTTCCACCGCGCCGACGTGGAGGAGGTGGTCAATGACCCGGCCCTGTTCCGGGACGGGGACGCCTACTTCACCGGCGTCTGGCGGCAGGCGGAGACGGGCCGCCCGGCCCATCAGCCGGAGGTGCTGCGGGCGCTGGCCGCGTCATCGGCGGGGCTGACGGCGGCGGAGGCGGCTGTCCGCGCTGGTCTGGGGGAGGAGGCGGTCCGCGCGGCCCTGGAAACGCTCGCCCGGCACGAGGTGGTGCGGGAGGAGGATGGCCGCTGGGTGTTCACCGTCGAATTGATGCGCCGCTGGGTAGTCTGGCGCTGGGGGTCGGATAGGGAGGACGCGCCGTTCGTCGGCGACGGATGAATCCGCGTCGGCGACGGATGAATCCGCCGCCTGGGTTGGGGGTTCCAGCCCAGGCAGCGCATTCGTCGGCGACGGATGAATCCGCCGCCTGGGTTGAGGGCTCTAGCCCAGGCAGCGCATTCCATGCGCTGCCGCCAGCGAAACCACCCCCCGCC
>JALWUZ010000115.1:1195-2368 GCA_027079895.1 Anaerolineae bacterium | reverse complement strand
GCTCCGGCGAGGAGGAGCGGGGAGAGCAGCAGGGCGATGAGTAAGAACAAGTGACGGTTCATCGGTTCAACGGGCGGGCGGCCGGAGCAGCCGCGCTTTGATGGCCGCGCGGTCCTCGACGGCGGCCTCCTCCAAACATTCCAGGAGAAACCGGCTGCCTTCCAGGTAGCGTTCCAGGTTCTCTGCGTCCAATGTGTCGAACGATTCGATGCCAAATTCCCGTTGCAGCCCTTCTCGCAAGGCAGTATCGAAGGCCTGCCATTCGTCATCGCCCCAATCCCTTTCCGGGAGCGGCAGATCCATCAGCACCTGGCACAGGGGGGCGTGGCCGCTTCTTCGGAGACGGCCTTGCAGCGTGTAGAGAGCTTTAGCCAACCGGCGGGCGCGAGAGGAACGCTCGTTTGGGGGGAGAATAGGGAGAAAGACCGCCACCTGCAAGATGGCAAGCGGGGCGAGATCCAGATCTGAGCCCGGGTAGGCGCGGGCGCGGGCGAAGGCGCGGGCGCGGGCGAGGTCAAGGGCGCGGTCGAGGTCGCGGGCGAGGTCGAGGTCGAGGTCGCGGGCGCGGGCGAGGTCGAGGTCGCGGGCGAGGTCGAGGGCGAGGTCAATGGCGCGGTCGAGGTCGCGGGCGAGGGCGAGGGCACGGGCACGGGCGCGGGCACGGGCGCGGGCGCGGGCGCGGGCGCGGTCGAGGTCGCGGTCGAGGTCGCGGGCGATAGCGGAGGCGATGGAGATCGCCCAATAAAAGTAAACCGCCCGTACCGCCGCCGGGGCGTAGTCCACGGCGGCCCGCTCCGCCTCCCGCGCCGCCCACGCCAGCATGCGGGAGAGCGTTTCGTCTTTGGCGGCGAGCGCATCCAACGTATGTTGGAAGCGGTCGAAGAAAGGCGCGGCGTCGTCCAGCAGGCTGGCGGTGAGCAGGAACACCTCCCACCAGCGGTAGTCGCCGATGTGGGCCATCAGCCGGTCGAGCGTGCCGGAGGCGGCGTTCTGGACGATGTAGCGGGCGGTGAAGTACTCCTGGAAGGTGAGGTGGGCGAAGGTGTAGAGGGCGTGGGCCTGCTCGACGAAGATACCGTGCTGGGCGACGATGGCCCGCAGGACGTCCGCGCCGACGTCCTCGTCCACCTCGTCCGGCGGGTGGGGCAGCCGCCGGAGGAAGGAAGCGATCTT
>JALWUZ010000115.1:0-1185 GCA_027079895.1 Anaerolineae bacterium | reverse complement strand
CCGTCAGGTCCTTGTAGATGGCGTCGCGCCGAATCTGACGGCTGGCATCCCACTTCTTCAACAGCGCGTCCACCGCCTCCTGGTAGAGTTCCGCTCGGCGGGGAGCGAACTCCTGGGTCTCGTCGAAGGCCAGGCAGATGAGGGAGAGGAGGATGGGGGTGCGGCCCAGTTCACGCAGGGGGGCGTGTTCCTTCTTCTCGAAAAATTCCCGCGAGAACCGCTCCCACTTCTGGGTTTGATGGACGAACCAGTGCCGGGCGTAGGCCCGCATCTGCTCCGCGGTGAAGTCGGCCAGTTCGACGTACTCGAACCGCTCGAAGACGTAGTCGGTGGCGGCAATGCGGCAGGTGATGAGGCATTGGCTGGGGTAGCGGTCGGCGAAATCCCGCAGTTGACCGATGGCCCGCTCGCGGCGTCCTTCGGCCTGGGGGACCTCGTCCAAGCCGTCGAAGAGGACGATCGCCCGGCCGTCCCGCAGCAGCCGTTCGACGAAGGGACGGGCTTCCGGGAAGCGGCAGGTGTCGAACTCGCGGGCGATGAAGTCGAGGAGGTCGCGCTCCACGTCCCAATCCCGCAGCGTGACCATGATGGGCACCTTGTCTATCTTCCCCTGGGCGGCTTGCAGGGCCACGTACCGGAGCAAGGTCGTCTTCCCGGCCCCTGGCTTACCCAGGATGAAGAGCCGTTGATGGTCGGGGCTGGTGATCAGCCTGAGGGCGTGATACCGCTTGCCGTCGGTCTGTCGGTGGTATCTCCGTCGGACGAAGGACTCTGCCAGGCTCTTGCGGTCGTATCTTCGCTTGGCGGTCAGCGTGTCCAGGATGAAGAGGTCGGTGAAGATGCCCTCCAAGGGGAGCGGCTCCGGGTGGCCCAGGACGCGGGTAACGCCGTACCGCTCGATCACCGCCTTGCGGTAGTCTTGGGCGGCTCGTTTCCAACGCGCTTGGTCCCAGAGCCATTTGATGCCTTGTTGGGCCAGGTCGTCGCCGTATTTGCTCCACAGCCAGGCGACGGTTGCTTGGGCTGCTGTTTCCAACATGGGGTTGTGTCTCTCCTTCACCGTTGTTGTTCGTGAGCGCACACACGGGGCGGGGGCGCACACACGGGTGCGGGGCGCACACACGGGTGCGCCCCTACCGCACCTCGTTACCGCGACGTAGGGGCAAACCCACGTGTTTGCCCTCC
>JALWUZ010000114.1 GCA_027079895.1 Anaerolineae bacterium | reverse complement strand
ACCCCGACGCCGCCATCGGCGACAAGATCCAGGTCGAGGACAACCCCAGAGACCTCGGTCGCATCGCCGCCCAGAACGCCAAACAGATCATCCTCCAGCGCATCCGCGAGGCGGAGCGGGAGGCCCGCTACGCCCACTACGTCCAGCAGGAAGGGGAGATCGTACACGGCACGGTGCAGAGCATCAAGCCGCACGCCGTCACCCTGCACCTGGAAGGCACCGCCGAGGCCATCCTCCCCCGCAGCCAGCAGGTGCCGGGCGAGCGGTACACTATGCACCAGCGCATCCGGGCCTACGTGCTGGAGGTGCGCAAGACCGGACGCGGGCCGCAGATCACCCTCTCCCGCAGCCACAAGAACATGCTCCGGCGGCTCCTGGAACTGGAAGTGCCGGAGATCTTCAACGGCACGGTGGAGATCAAGGCCATCGCCCGCGAGGCCGGCTCCCGCTCCAAAGTGGCCGTCTTCGCCAAACAGCCGGGCATTGACCCCGTGGGAGCCTGCGTCGGCATGCGCGGCGTCCGTATCCAGTCCATCGTCAACGAACTGGGCGGCGAGAAGATTGACGTGATCGAGTGGAGCCCCGACACGGCAGTCTTCATCTCCAAGGCCTTGAGCCCGGCCCGTGTCCTCTGCGTCCGCCTGGACGACGACCCGGCGGAGGGCCGGACGGCCAACGTCGTCGTCCCCGACGACCAACTCTCGCTGGCGATCGGCAAGGCCGGGCAGAACGCCCGCCTCTCCGCCAAGTTGACCGGCTGGCGGATTGACATCCAGGGCGTCACCGAGGCGGCGACCTGGGCCTTGCAGCAGGTCAACGAGGACCCTGACGTGCTCCCCGCGCTGGGATACGCGGCGGAGATGCTGCCGACAGTCGCGGCGGCCCTGCGACGGCACGAGGAGGAGCAACTCCCCTACAACAGCGAGGAACTGCTCGCTATGCGGCAGATCATCGAGGGGGTTTGGAACTACTACGACTCCATCAAGGACGCCGAGCGGGCCCGGCTGCGAGCCGAGGAGGAGGCCCGCCGTGCTGCCGTCGAATCGGCGCGGGCGGCCCGGCGCGCCGCCATCGAGGCCGCTATCGCCCGCATACCGGCCCGCGCTTACGAGATTCCGCTGGAAGAGGCGGGGCTCAGCGCACGGGTGCAGTCCCACTTGGAGCAGGCCGGCCTGGCGACCGTCGGGGACATCCTGCGCCACCTGGCCGAGGGGGACGAAGGGCTGTTGAAACTGAACGGCATCGGCCCCAAGAGCCTGGCGGAGATCAAGGAGCGCATCGAAGCGTTGCGCCTGGAACCGGAGGAGCAGCCGGAGGTGGAGGCGGAGACGGAGGCAGAACCAGTGGAAGAGGCCGCCCCCACTGCCGAGACCGAGGAGGTATCCGCCGCCCCCGCCGCCGCAGAAGCCCCGGTCGAGGAACCGGCGGAGGAAGAGGAACCCCAAGAACGGGAAGAGGTCGCCGCAGAGCCGGAAGAGCCGGAACCCCCACTCGCAGCCGCGGAAATCGAGGAGGAAGAGGTCGAGGAGATCGAGGAAGAGGAGGAAATCCCCGACCTGGCACTGACGGGGGAGAAGAAACGGGACCGCCGTCCTCGCCGTCAACTGGTCTACGACGAAGAGTTGGGCACGGTCATCGTCCGACGCCGGCGGCGGCGTGGCGGGGAGGATTTGGACGAGTTCGAGGAGTGGGAGGAGTTCTTCTAAAGAGCGAGCGATGGGCAAGCGGACTCGACGGCGGAAGCACGTCCCCCAGCGTACCTGCGTGGCCTGCCGCACGCCGCGCCCCAAGCGGGAACTGGTGCGGATTGTGCGCACCACCGAAGGGGAAGTGCTGGTGGACGAGACAGGCAAACGGAACGGGCGCGGAGCCTACCTGTGCCGCAAACGGGAGTGTTGGGAGACGGCGTTGGCCCACCACCGACTGGAACGGGCGTTGAAAACGACCTTCTCGCCGGAGACCCAGGCCCATCTGCGGGAGTACGCGGCGACCCTGGCGGGCGGCGACGAGTAGCCCATCCGCGACTTGAGGCACAACCCCGGCGGAGGACTCCATCCGCCGCCGGTGAAGCGGGCATTCCGACCAAATTCCTGTGAGCGCAATCGTAACGTCTGAAGGGAGCGGGGAGTATGAGCGAGAAAAAGAACCAGCGTGTCATCGAAATACCGGATTTTCTGACGGTGCGCCAACTGGCCGCACTGATGGATACCACCCCCATCGTCGTCATCAAGGAACTGATGAAGGTGGGGGTCATGGCGAACATCAACCAGCAGATTGACTACGAGACGGCGGCCATCGTGGCCGAGGAAATGGGCTTCGAGCCCCGCGAGGAAACCCCCATCGTCGAGGATGTCGGCGAGGCCGGCCC
>JALWUZ010000113.1 GCA_027079895.1 Anaerolineae bacterium | reverse complement strand
CGCCACCTGTCGCCCCTGTCGGAGACGCAGAGGGCCATCTTGCGCTTGTTGGGGTTCTCGGAACGGGCCTACACAACACTCGTCGCCCAATCTCCCGAACCCCCTTGAGAAATCCGCGAAATGTGAGTGTCAACGCGCCATTCGGCGCGAACGTGGCCGGCACAGGCGGAACGCAACCAGGGCACCCCCTCCACCCACCGGACGGGGTAGAGAGGCTGCCCTGGTTGACGAGCACATCCCCGGCTGCGCCGGTTACTTCTGCAACAGGGCCTGGATTTTCTCCAGCAGAACGTCCGGGTCCACCGGCTTGTCCACGAAATCGTCCACCGGCAGATAGGCCTCGTCGGGGCCGAAGCGCAGGGAGGTCGTGGTGTGGATCGCCGTCAGCATCAGGATGGGGATGTGCCGGTAGGCGGCGTACTCCGAGTGCGGGTCGGGGCTGCGCAACTGCAAGGAGACCTGGAACCCCGCCGTCGTCGTCTCCATCATCACGTCGAGGATGATCAGGTCGGGGTTGACCTCCTTCACCTGTTGCAGCCCCTCCTGGCCGGTGGAGGCGGTGAACACTTCGTAGCCGTTGGCCTCCAGCGGCATGCGGATCGCCATCACCATATCGGGGTCGTCTTCGATTACCAGAATCTTGGGCATCGCTTTCTCCTTCTGTTCGAGGATCTTCGGTTCAAACCGGCCCGTGTCGGGTCGTAGTTACGATTGCAACTCGCGGAGCACGGCGGCGACCAGACGGGGCACGGCGGCCTCGACGGGGGCGCTCAGCCCCTCCCGCCAGCCGATGACGCCCGGCTGCACGCCGAAAATCACCATCTGGGGCAGGCGGCGCCCCAGCGCGTCCGCCAGGGCGAGCGCGTCGCTCAGGCCGGCATTGTGGATCGAGAGCGCGTGCTCCGTGCGGGCCATCCGCACCTGGTCGGGGGTGAAGCGGACGAACTCCCCCGGTGCGCGGCCCACATCGGCGGCGTCTACCAGGATGACCCGCTGCCAGCCGTTCTCCAACAGCGACAGCAGCCCCAGTCCGCCGGTGCCGCCGTCGAGGAGGGAGACGTTCTCCGGCAGAGTCCGCCGCTGCAACTCCTCCACCACACGCGGCCCGACCCCGTCGTCCCCCCGCAGCGGATTGCCAATCCCGATAACCGCCTGCTTACCCACCTCTCACCTGCCCCCTGCCACCTGCAAACTTGCAGACTTGCACACCTGCAAACCTGCCCACTTGCACACCTGCAAACCTGCAAACCTGCCCCTTGCTACACAAACTCCACTTTCAGGTAATGCGCCGAGCAAGAGATACACGGGTCGTAAGCCCGCACCAACATCTCCAGCAACTGGCGAATCTCATCCTGGGGACGGTCCAGCACCTGCGGCAAGAGGGCCTTCATGTCGGCGTTCAGGTTCGCCATGTTCTGATTGGTGGGGATGATGCAGTTGGCCTCGATGCAGATGCCGTCGTCGTCGAACACGTAGTTGTGGAACAGGGTGCCGCGCGGCACGTCGCACGCCCCGACCCCCTCGCCGGCATGCACCGTCACCTCCGGCGGCTGTTCCGGCTGGATGCCCCGCGTCAGCAGTTCATCTATGATTTCGATGGCGTCCTCGACGCAATGCACCATCTCCACCACCTGGGCGGCGGAGTTGAGGAAGGGGTTGGTGGTGAGCGGCTTCAGCCCCAGTTTGGCCGCCGCCTCCTTCGCGCGGGGGTGCAGTTGGTCGAAGTTGTTGTTCAGCCGCGCCAGCGCACCGACCATGTAGGACTCCCGATTGTGGTGCGTCCACTTGGCCGTCGAGAAGGGGACGCATTCCTCGTTCGTCACCTGGCGGTAGTCCTCGATGGGGTAGGTGAATCCGTCGGTAGTGACGATGCGCCCGTCAATGTAGGCGTACTCGTCGTCCTTCTGGAGCGAGATGTACTCGGTCTCCCGCTCGAACTGCGGCCAGTCCAGCGTGGAGAACAGGGCGACGGTCTCGTCCATATCGGCGCGGGCGTCCACCAGCCGGGCCTGCATATCCCGCAACTCCTGCTCGGTGGGGAGATGGGTGAAGCCGCCGACGGTCATCGCGATCGGGTGGGTGTGCCGCCCGGCGACCATCGCGCACAGGTCGCCGGAGAGTTTCTTGATCTTCAACGCCCGCTCCACGATCGGCCGATGGGTGTTCACCAGCGGGATGACGGAGCCGACCCCCAGGAAGTCCGGGGCCACCAGGTAGTAGGTGTGCAGGACGTGGCTATCGAGCATTTCGCCGTGGAAGTTGAGTTTGCGGAGCAACTGGGTCTGTTCCGAAGGCTCGACCCCCAGGGCCCGCTCCGTCGCCCGCAGGCTGGCGGTGGCGTGCCCGACGGCGCAGATGCCGCAGATGCGGGAGGTGATGTGGCTCAACTCGTAGTAGGGACGCCCGCGCACCATCGCCTCGAAGAAGCGGGGGGCCTCGACGACCTCGAAGCGGCATTCCCTGATCTCCCCGCTCTTCACGTCCACAACGATGTCGCCGTGTCCCTCGACGCGGGTGACGTGGTGTACGCTGATGTTCACTGTGGTCATCGTTTGGCCTCCTGAAGCGGATAGGTGTTGAACATGGTGAAGCGGGCCATTATCTCCTCGACGGTCAGCCCCGCTTCGGCCAACACGTCTTTCATCGCGTTCTCGTTGGGGTTGGGGATGAGTCCCCGGCAGCCCTCGCACCCGTCCCCGTAGGTGGGGCAGATCGCGCCGCAGCCGGCCCGCGTAATCGGCCCCAGGCAGAACTTCCCGACCTGGAACAGGCAGACGTTCTCCTTCAACTTGCACTCGACGCAGAGCGGATAGTCGGGGATGGAGGGCTTCTTCCCCAGGAGCAACGCCTTGACCACGCGGATGAACTCCTCGCGGTCAATCGGGCAGCCGGGGATGAAGGCATCCACCTCGATGACGGCGTCAATAGGGCGGGCCGGATAGGTCTCGTACCAGTCCGCCTTGTCGCCGTAGACCCAGCGGCGCACGTCCTCCAGGGGATGGAGGTTTTTCAGCGCGTTGACGCCGCCGGTGTGGGCGCAGGCCCCCAGCGCGACGACGATCTGCGCCTGCTTCCGAATGCGGTGCAGCCGCTCCTCGTCGGACTTGCGGGTGCAGGAACCCTCGACGAAAGCGATCTGGTAGTCCTCCCCCTTCTCCGTCATCGCCTCGCGGAACTGCACGATTTCGACGGCGTCGAGCAAGTCCAGATGGGTCTGGAGCGCATCTACCACCGTCAACTGACAACCTTCGCAACTGGCGAAGTCGAAGAATGCTACTTTCGGTTTCTCGTTCGTCGCCATTACAACGCCTCCTCGACGCCTTTGATCTGAGCGTAAGTGAACACCGGCCCGTCCTGACAACAGTACAGGTTGTTGATCTGACAGTGGCCGCACTTCCCTACCCCGCACTTCATCCGCCGCTCCAGCGAAAGGTAAATCTGCGTCTCCGGTATGCCCTTGCCCAGCAACTCCATCAGCACGAAGCGGTACATAATCGGCGGGCCGCAGGTGACGGCGACGGTGTTGCGCGGGTTGACGCTGACCTGGGGGAACAAGGTGGTGATGACCCCGACGTGCCCCTCCCAGGTGTCGTCCCCTCGGTCTACGGTGATGAAGCACTCCACATCGTCGCGGGCGACCCACTCCTCCAACTCGTCCCGGAAGAGCAACTCGCTGGGCCGCTTCGCGCCGTAGAGGATGATCACCCGTCCGAACAGGCCGCGCTCGTCGAGTACCTGGTTGATGAGCGAGCGCAGCGGCGCCAGTCCCAGGCCGCCGGGGGCGAAGAGCACGTCCTTGCCGCGCATCTTCTCGATGGGGAAGCCGTGCCCGAAGGGGCCGCGAATCCCGATGTACTCCCCCGCCTCCATCTTGTGCAGCGCGTTGGTCACGTCCCCGACCCGGCGGACGCACAACTCGAAGTGGCCGTTGGAGCGGCTGGGGGACGAGGTGATGGAGATCGGCGCCTCTCCGATGCCCAGCAGCGAGACCATCACGAACTGCCCTGGCGCGTGTCCCAGGCTGTGACCGCCCGGCAACTCGACGGTAAACAACTTCTCCAACGCGGTCATCTGCTCCACGTTGACCAGACGCGCCATCTCAGGTTGATAGATTGATGTCGTCATCGTCCACCCCCCTATGCAGACCCGTAGATGGTGTTGAACCCATCCACGATGCTGATACCGGCTACGCAGGTGCGGATGCAACGGCCACAGCCGACGCACCCCAGCACGCCGAACCTCTCGTAGAGGTACTTCCCCTTGCGCATGAAGCGGTGTCGCTGACGGGCCGCCCTTGCCTTACGGAAATTCTCGCCGCCGGCCACGCGGGCGAACTCATCCAACTGACAGGAATCCCACCGCCGCCGCCGCTCCCCCTCCGCCAGCGACATGTCCACCTCGTCGAAGACGTTGAAGCAGTAGCAGGTGGGACAGACGTTAGTGCAGGAGCCGCAGGCCAGACACCGCTCGCCTAACTCGTCCCACAGCGGGTGGTCGTAGGCGGTGCTCAGGAGAGCGGGCAACTCGGCGGCGTCGAAATCCAGCCGGTAGGTGAAGCGCGGCCACTTGGCGCTGAGCACCTCGTTCAACCGCTTGATGTCCGCCGCGGTCGCCTCGCGGGCCGTGCCGTACTTGGAGAGCAACTCCGCCCCCCGCTCCGTCGCCACGTCCACGGCGTAGGAGGCCCCCAAGTCGGTCAGGTGGAGGTCGTACCCCTCATCGGCGGTCAGAGTGCCCATGCTCTTGCAGAACGAGTGCTCGTCGCACGGCTCCAGACATTCCAGGCTGACGATGACGGTCTGCTCCCGCCGTTGCAGGTAGTGAGCGTCGGGGTACTCCTGGGAGAAGGCTTTGTCCAGCAGTTGGATGGCGTGCAGGTCGCAGGTGTGGACGCCCAACAGCACCGTCGGTTGGGCCTCGATGACCGTTTCGACCTGCGGCTTCGCGCCACGGACGAAAGTCGCCAGCCGCTCCTCCGGCGGTTGGAGCACCTTCTTGGGCGGCAGGATGGTAGTGTTGTAGTCCAGCCGCAGTTGAGACGGGTCGGTGATGGTGTCGAAGACGAACTTCGGCCCTCGCGCCTGCGGGCCGACGACCCGATAGTCGGCCATCAGCGCGTTGACCAGTGGGGCGACGGCCCCTTTGTCCAGAATCATCAGGCTCATAGTTCATACTCCTTCGGTATGCTCTGTGAAGTAGATCACGACCTCCAAGTTGGTGCCCACGCCGACGGTGGACTCCAACTTCATCTCGTCGGCGCAGGCGCGGATGTTCGGCAGCCCCATCCCGGCGCCGAACCCCATCTCGCGCACCCAGGCGGGGGCGGTGGAGAAGCCCGGCTGCATGGCCTGTTCGATGTCGGGGATGCCGGGGCCGGTGTCCCGCACCGTAATGGTGATGCGGTCGGCCCGCACCTCGGCGGTGATCTCGCCCCCCTCGGTGAAGATGGCGACGTTCATCTCCGCCTCGTAGGTGGCGACGGCCACGCGCCGGATGAAGCGGGGATGGACTCCCAACCGGCTCAGGCTCTTCTTCAAGCCGCTGGCGGCCTCCCCGGCGTGGGCGACATCCCCGGCGACGACGCGGTAGCGCAGGACGATGACCGTCTCGTCGGCGACGATGTCCTCGAAGATGTGACTGGCCCGGTAGCGGTGGATCTCCTCCTCGTGATAGTCCACCTCCAGCCGCTTCAACATCGCGCGGGCGATGTCCCCCTGGGTGATGATGCCGACCAGGTCGCCCTGCCGGTTGATGACGGGGAAGCGGCCGAACTTGAGGCGGGTGAACTTGCTCACGGCGTGGACCAGCGGCTCGTCGGCGTAGAGCGTCACCGGCTCCGGGTTCATCCGCTCGCCGACCGTCACGTTCAACTCCCCGGCGGCCAGGGCCTTGATAAGGTTCTCGATGCTGATAATCCCCACCATCCGCCCCTCGTCCACGACGGGCGTCCCGGAGATGCGGTTGGCCCGCAGCACCTCGCGGAACTCCGCCATCGTGGTGGAGGGGGAGACGGTGATGACGTCGCGGGTCATCGCCTGCTCGACCCGCAGTTCATAAGCCAATTCCTGTAGTTTGGTGACTTCCCGCGCCTTCCGGCCCATCCGCTCCCCCGTTCCCGACGCCGGCGATGGCGTCAGTCACCTGCCCGGTCGTCGTCGAAGGCTTCCTCCCAGCGGCGCAGGGTGAGTTCGAACAGGCCGCAACTGGGGAGCCCGGCCTGGTAGATCCTCCCGCAGGTCTCGAACATAGTGTACTTGGAGGCGAGGAGCGGGATGCCTTTCTCCTCCGCCAGCGCGATGGTCTCCGGCGGGGGAATTTTGCCGCGCACGAAGACGATCGCCTTGACCCCGGCCAGGTCGGCGGTGCGCACGACCTGGGGATTGGTGAGGCCGGACATCAACAGCGTGCCTTCGTGGGTGAAGGCCAGTACATCGCTCATCAAGTCGGCCCCGCAGCCCATGTGGACCTCCTGGTCGAGGTCGGCGTTCTTGGTGATCACCTTGCCGTCAATGATTTCGAGCACCTCTCGTAGTTTCATATCTGCCTCCCGCTTCCAAACCCGCTTGGCGACCCCCGGCCGGGCGACTGCCTACCGGCGGGCGGTGAACCTGCGCCACAATTTCAGTGCCGACACCGCCGCCGTGCGCAGGCCCAGGGTCGAAAAAGGAATCAAAACCGTGACGTACCGATTGGCGTCGGAACGGATGAGTTCCATCATCTCCGCCATATTGTCAGGGCAGGTGATGGGCAGTCCGCCGACGAGTTTCATGCCTTGTCCGACGCAGTAGTACATCGTCGGCACCCTGACGAGAATCACCGCAATCAAGGCCAGTGAGCCGAGCCCCAGGATACTGGTGTGTCGTTTGCCGTCCAAGAAGAGCCCGACGATGCCGAGCGACGTGAGAGTGGACCAGAACAGGAGGCCGGATTGCGGACTGAAGAGATTGGCGTAAATGTAACTCCAGTCGAAGGCGAGCAGGTTGATGTCGCCTTCGAGTATCCCCACGTGGAACGGATTGCCGAACTGGGAGAGGTTGTACAGCAACAGAATCGCGGCGGGTATCGAGGCCCCCAGGACGTAATTCCTCAGGAAGTCGAACTGCCTGACGACGGCGAGCGAGACGAGCACCACTGCGGCGATGACGACCGTTTCGAGGCGGGTGAGCACCAGGAGTCCCACGAACAGGCCGGCCAGGAATTGCGCCGCCGGTTCCCCCCTCAAAAAGCCCCTCACGAAGAAGTAGCCGAACAGCCCGCTTATGCCGAAAGCGGCCAACGTGGCGTAGGCGGGCGTGTTGACGATGTTGTACATAAAAACGCTCGAAGCGACGACGCCCAACGGGGCCAGGCTGGCTCCCAAGAAAGCCCCGTCCTCCAACGCCAGAGTCTTCACGACGAAGATGAGGCCGATGAACAGGAGCGCGTAACTCGTCAGCAGCATAGCGGCGATGATCTTCCACTCGAACCAACTGTCCTGCTCCCTGATGTAAAAGTTCTTGAAGAAAACGTCCCTGAACAGAAGCGGGTGGCTGGGCAAGAGCATTCTTTCCGGCTGGCCCGGCGTGGGGGGAGAAGCCGGTCTGGGAGGCGGGATGACCTTTTCCGTCCGCACGAAAGGCTCCACCACAGACGAGAGCAGGTAGTAAGGTATCAGCGACAGGATGGGATAGCCGGGCGAACGCTGTTCGACGAAGTGAAGATTGCTGACGATGGGATTCCCGTCCCCCGGCGTGATTCGCTGCACGATGGCGTAGTAGTCAATCGCGTCGGTCTGAATGTTCGCCATCCCGGACGAAATTATGACCACCGCCAGGAAGGCCGTCAAAACGGCACCGGCGGAGTAGTCAATGATGCGGACGAGCCGCTGTGTCCTGTCGGTCTCCATTCCACTCGTAGTTTTCATCGGCCTGTGGCCCAGGGCGTAGGGTTCTGCGGCGCGTCTGCCGCCCGACATAACCATCTTTCAGGCCAGTATACCACAGTGACGCTCGTTTCCACACTGATGTTTGTCCCTATCTCGTCGTGAGGGGTGTCCTACTCGCAAATACTCAG
>JALWUZ010000112.1 GCA_027079895.1 Anaerolineae bacterium | reverse complement strand
TCGTACTTCTCCAAGCGGGCCTCCACCAACACCTCGGTACCGGGCTGGGAGCACTGGCAAGCGTTCGAGAGCAGCCGGGACATCACCTGGTACAGCCCATCTCGGTCGGCGTGAATCGCGGGCAACTCTTCGGGCAGGCGCAGGCGCACCGCCAGTTGCCGGTCGCGGAACTGGTTGGAGAGCGACATGACCGCCTCCTCGATGACATCGCCCAGGTCCACCGACTCCGGCGCGAAGGGGATCTGCCCCGCGTCCAGGGCGGAGACCCGCACCAGGTCGTCCAACAGCCGCTCCATCCGCTCGACGTTGACCCGCACCCGGCGGAGGAACTGCCGTTGCGTCTCGCCCAGGATGCCCACCGATTCCCCCAGGAGCAGGTCGGTGTAGCCGGTGATGGAGGTCATCGGGGTGCGCAGTTCGTGGATGAGCGAAAGCAGCATTTCGTTCTGCTCCACCGCCGACCGCTCCTCCTGGGAGAAGGTGACGGCCAACGCTCCCAGCCCGCCGTCAATGGTGGGGATGCGGGTCAGTTCTGCCTGCACCACCTGCCCGTCCAGGTGGACGAGGACGGTAGCCGCATCCCCGGCCTGGGCCCCGTCGTCCAAAAGACGGTTGACCGCCTCGCCCCACGACGGGTCGGGGAACAGGGATTGGAGGGGGACGCCTTCCAACGCAGTCCGCAACTGGCCGATGAGGTGTCGCGCTCCCCGTGTCGCCAGGATGATGTTCCCCTCCTCGTCGCTGACCAAGATGCCGTTGGCCGTCAGCCCGGCGGCAGGGGCAGGAGGAGCGGCGGGCGGCTGCTGTGCCAGACGGTCGCGCACCGCCTCCAACTGCGCCTGGGTCTGGGACAGTTTGGCCTGCAAGTCCGCCGTCAGCCGGCCGAGTTGCTTGGCCTTCTCCCGCCACTTGACCAGTTCGGCTTCTAGCGTGGCCCGGTCGCCGATCTCCTCCTGGGCGAGGGCCAGTTGCTCCGCTTTCTCCTTCCAGCGGGTCAGTTCCGCCTCCAACTCCGCCTGCCGCCGCGTGCTCTCCTCGGTCAGTTTGCGGATTTCCTTTTTCAAGATGGCGGTCTCGGCGGCCTGTCCCTGACGGGCGGCATCGTGCTCCTGGAGCCGCAGGCGGGTCGCCAGTTCCTCGGCCCGCCGGCGTTGATTCTCCAACTCGGCCTCCAGCACCTGCGCTCGCTGAGCCATGCGGTGGGCCTCGTTGATCGCCTTCTGCAAGGCGTCGTCCCGCTCCGCCTCCGCCTGGCGGTAGACCCGCCGCAGGGCCATCGCCACCGCCGCGCCGACGGCCCGGAAGGTGCGACGGGTGTGGGTGCGCCACTCCTTCTGCGAGATGGGGTTGCCGGCGATGATGAGCCCTCTGGCAGTCTCCCCGTCCATCAGCGGATAGACCAGCAGCGGCCCGGCCTGCTCGAACCCCAGACGGTGGTAGAGGCCGATGATGGTGGTATCCTGCTGCGGTGACACGCTCCGTTGGACGCGCCCGGTCTGGAGAGCGGTCGCCAGCAGGGGGTGGCGGGAGGTGGAGATGAAAGTCTCCTGTTCGCCCAGCAACGCCCCGGTCGAGGGGTGCAGGGCGACCAGCCGGATGCGCCGCGCCGACCGTCCCCCGGCCACCAGGCCGATGGCGACCATATCGGCCTCCAATGCCCGCGCGATGGCGGGAGCGGCCAGGCGCAGGCCGGGCTCGATGTCGGCGACCCGCTCGATGCGGTTGGTGGCGTCCAGGATGTCAACGGCGGTCAAGTCCACGCCGCCCGCGCGTCGGACTTCGACGGCGGGCGGGGCCGTCCGGCTCCGCAGGATGTGACGGTAGACCAGCGCGGCCAGCAGGGGGTAGGCGGCCAGGTTCGCCGTCCGCACCCAGCCGGCGATGTGGGACTCCGGGTCGGGCAGGCCCAGTTCCAGGAGGTGGGTGACGAACCAAATGACAAAGAGAGCAGTTAGGAGGGGCCAATCCTCCCCGCGCACCGCCAGACCGACTATCAGGAAGATGAGCATCAGGGCTGCGGAGGCGGCCTCCCAAGCCTGGGCCTGCCAGTAGAGATTGTAGGGGACGGAATTGGCGACCGCCGGCCAGAGGGTGGCGAAGGCGGCGTAGCCCCCGGCGGCGATTAGGGAGGTGACGAGCAGCACCGCCGTACCGATACGCGCGTCCTGTTGCGACAGGGGGAGGAACGCCCAGGCCGCCAGGAGCGGGGTCAGCAGGTCGAGGAACCGCTCCAACGGGGGGAGCACCACGTCGGGGGAGAGCCATCCGAGGCGGGCGAGCATTGCGACCAGCATCAGGGCGGCGCGGGCAGCGGTGATTCCGCAGGCCATCACTGCCAGACGGACGGCGACGGGGTCGTCGCGGCGGCGGTAGAGGTGTCCGGCGGCCATCCCCAAAATGAGTTGGATGGCGAAGAGCGTCACCAAGTGGTAGACCAGGTCGCCGGGGGGCACGGAGAGCAGGCTGATGAAATCGTGGAAAGGCATCTCATCTTCCTTCGGTTGATGGGCAGATTAACCACAGGATCGAGCGTCACACCTCAACGGCAGAGTGCGCTGGCGTTGGAGGCCAACTTGGATTAGAATGTGGCAGTGCGGAGGATGTCAAGGCCGCCAGGGGCGACCGGTGTAAACGGGCCAGTGGAGCACCTTGCGCCGCAGCCAGGAGAGAAACCGTCGCCAGGGGCTGCGGTTGGCGATCTCGGCCGCTTCCTCGGCCAAGAGAGTGGTGGAGACTTGCTCGTCGCCGTACCGCTGCCGCAGGCGGCACTGATTGCGGATGATCCAGTTCACCAGGTCGGCGTCGGTACGGCCGGGGAAGAGACGGAGCATATCCTCCCGATGGATGACCTCGACGATCGGCTTGTAGATGTGGTCATACCAGTGGACGGCGGCCTCCTCGAAAGAGACGGGCTCGCCGCGCTCCACCTCCAGGTAGTGGCGGTGGATAGCGATGTGCTCTTCGAAATCCCGATACCGCCCCGGCGAGGTCAGGATGATGTACTGGTCGGGGCGGTGCTTGTCCAACTGAGTGCGTTCCAGAAACTCCAGATACTCCTGACGGGCCACGAGGTCGCGGACGGTGTCGTCAGGCTCCAGGGGGACGCGGGTTTCGTACTCCCACACGTGGGCTTCGATCGTCTCCGCCCCGGCCTGCCGGGCGACGGAGACGCGGTGATTGCCGTCGAGGACGAAGTAGACCTGTCCCACTTTGTAAACCTCGATGGGAGGAAACCCCTGGGCGGAACTGAGGCGGTCCAGGTGCTCCCAGCGGCTGCGGACGCTGTCCGTGCGCGGGAGAAAGGTGCGCGTGAAATCCTTGTACCGGCCCACACTGCCCACGATCTGGTCGAGGGGGATGCTCTGGACGCCGAGGTACCTCTTCTCCCCCAGGCCGAGCCGGTCGCGCACCGCCTCGAAGGGGAGCAAGTCCGGCGGGTCGTACCGCAGGAACGAAAGCGCGTCCTGGATGAAGGCTTTCTGGCGGGCGCGGTCAAACTCCCGTTCCGACGCCGGGCGGACGACGACGGCCCCGGTGCTGGTGGTGTGGATGGCCATCCGTTGGCCGGCTGAGGCTTGGTCAGAGTTGCTCATCGCGTCGGTATTATAACCAGGGGCAAGGGGATGTCAAATGAACACTGATTGGAAACTGTGGGGACTGCTGATTTTGGCCGCCGTGATGGAGTTGATCGGCGACCTGGCGTTCAAGTGGTGGGCGGAGACGGACAACCGCTGGTGGCTGCCGCTGGGACTGGCGGTCTACGGGGGCGCACTGGTGCTGTTCGCCATCCTGCTGAAACGGGCCGAGTTGGCGGTCATCTTCGGACTGTGGGTCGGGGTGGCGACGGTGTTGCTGGCGGTCATCGGGTGGCTCGTCTTCGGCGAATCGCTCTCTCTGCGCCGGATGGCCGGGCTGGTGTTGGTCATCGGCGGGATGTTTCTGTTGCAGGAGTGAGCGGACGGGCTGCCCGGACACGGCGACGACAAACACGACCGGCCGCCGATGACGGCGCCGGTCGTGTCTGCCTCCCCCTGGGTCGGCCGGGGGCTACCGCTTGAGCGCGGAGGCGACCTCCTCCACCTGCGCCACGGCCCGCTTGGCGTGGCGCAGTTTGCTCAACTGGTCGTGCCAGAACCCGGATCCGGCGGCGGCTCCCAGCCCGCTCAAGATGATGCCCGGCGTCAGGTGCGCCAGGAACGCCGGCGCGGTGAACCCCATTATCTCCCCGAAAGTGCGCGTCACCTCGTCCGCCATCTCCCCCATGAGCGGGCTCAGCAGTTGGAACGTGTCCACCTGAAGCATGGCCGCCAACACCGTCCCCACCACGGCGGAGAGAATCCGCAGCCAGGTAATCCGCGCCTTCTCCTCCCGCTGCTCCTGCACGTCCAACTCCAACAGCCGCTGCGCCGCCTCCTCCATCGTCCGCACCGGCTGCAACATGCGCGGATTCCGCACGTACTCCGCGTACCGCTCCAAGTCGTGCTCATCCGGCAGTTGCCCGCGCAGCCAGTCCCAGGCGTATTGCAGCCGGAGCAGCACCTCACCCAGCCAGGCCCGCGACCAGGGAGCGTCCCGCAGCCACCGCCAGAGACGGCGCATCGGGCTCTGAATCTGGTGCCGGTACTCCACCACCGCTTGCAGCAGGTTGTTGATGGCCCGCAGACTGCTGTTGATCTCCGCCACGCTGACCCCCTTCAACTGGTTGAGGGTCTCCGCCAGCCAGGCATGCACCACCGCCGTGTCCACGTCCGGGCCCAGTTGCGCCAACTTCTGCTCCAACTCCGGCCAGTGGGCCTCCAACGCCTCGTCCGCCGATTGCAGGGCGAGGTTCTTGAGGATGTTCGGCACCTGCTCCTGGATAATCGCTTTCGCCTGATTCACCCGCTCGTCGAAATGAGAGGCGACATCGTCCAGGCGGTCGAGGGCCTGCGCCAACTGCTCCTGGGCGTCGGGGGCGAGCCCCAACTGGGCCGTCGTGGACGGTAGCCAGTTCTTCAGGTCGGACAGGGCGGCGGTGGCCGTCTTCCTCCGTTGCAGGCCGAAGACCGGGCGCACGGCGTCAATCATCACCTCCGTGCCGACGGCCAGCACCGCCATCATCGCCGCGTACAGCCCCAGCGTGCCGATGACGGCGTCGAGCCCGCTGAGGGCATCCCCCTGACCCGGCCCGTCTTGCCCCGGCGGCCCGGCCCAGGCGATGGTCGGGACGGCGACGAGCACCGCTACGGCCACAATCAGAATGACAAGTGAGCGTCTCATATTTCCTCCTTCCATCACTTCAAGATGTAGTACGTCCCCTTCTTGACCCCCACCTTCAGCAGCACCCCGCGCTCCACCAAGTCGGCTAGGTCGAGCCGCAGCGTCTCCGCGCTGACATCGGGGCACAGCCGCCGGTACTCCCGATTGGTGATCCGTCCGTGCTGCTGCAAGTAGGCCAACGCTTTGGCCTGCCGCTCGTTCATCGTGCGCACTCCGGCGGGCACCGGCATGCGCTCCCGGACGTTGTAGAGCGTGACGGTGAACGAGTAGGGAGTCTCCTTGAACTCCGGCGGGGGGTGGCCGGCCTCGACCATCTCGGAGATCATCAGGTCCACCCCCAGCCCCAACTCCTCGATGTACCCCCACTGGTACAGCCCGGCGACGATGCGCGGGTTGCGGGAGTAGTGCTCCTCGACGATGTTGTCCAGCGTGATGAAGCCCGGCAGACCGCCGGGGCTGGTGATTTCGAGGCGGTCGGAGAACATGCGCACCTCGATTCGCCGTCCTCCCAGGCGGTAGTCCCGATGGGCGACGGCGTTGACCAACGCCTCCCGCACGGCGGCGACCGGGTACTCGGTCAACTCCTCCCGTTCCAGGCCGGTGACGATCGCCCCGGTGCGCATCTCCTCCCCCACCACCTCCCACGTGCGTTGGATGATGTGGTGGAGCGGCCCGCCGATCTCCTCGCGCCGGCCGTACCCCAACTGACCGGCCTCCCCGCGCGGCAGTTTCCCGGCGAACTTGACGAACGTCAGCCGGCTCTGGGGCAGGAACGCCTGCGGGTTGCGGGCGAAGAGCAGCACCCCGGCGACCGTCGGCTGCCCGTCCTCGGTCAGTGCTCCCAACTCCACCAGCAGGTCGTCCGGCGAGCGCGGCCACGGGCGGTGCTGACGCTCCTCCCACTTGGCGACGAACTCGGCGATCACCTCCTCGTCCAGGTCAGCGCGTCGGGCACCCGGGGCCGGCTCCGCCTCGAAATCGCCGGTGGACTTGGTGGCCGCCAGTTGGCGGATTTGATCCCCGGCCAGGGGGCGGTTGCGCGTCCCGGCCCGCACCAGCACCCGCCCGTCGTCCAGACTGTGCAACTCCGTGCTGCGTGGGACGACGATGGCGAAGACCAGTTCCTCATCGGCGGAGGCCCGGTGCCAGCGGGCCTCCACCGGCGGGCGGCAGAGATGGAGCGCGGCCCGCAACGCCCCTTCCACCTCCTCGTCGAAGACCGAGCCGGTCGTCCGTCCCTGCTCGTCCACGCCGATGAGAATCGTCCCCCCGTCGGAGTTGGCGAAGGCGACCAGCGTCTCCGCCAGCAACTGCTCATCCGGCTCCGGCAGACAGGCCAGCGTCTGACCAGGCCGACGGTCGTAAGGGCTAACCGGCATTAGTCTGACCTCCTCCGTTCCTGACCACCGCCACCGACGCCACCTCATCCCCGTCCCGCAAGTCCATCACTTTAGCCCCCCGCGTCGCCCGGCCCATCCGGGGGATGTCGGCGGTGCGGGTGCGAATCAGCAGCCCGCCGGTCGAGACGATCGTCACCTCGTCCTCCGGGCGCACCACCCGCGCGGCGGCGATGACCCCCGTCCGCTCCCGCTTCCCGCCCAGACAGCGCACCCCCTGGCCGTACCGCCCCTTGACCGGGAACTCGCTCAAGGCGGTGCGCTTCCCGTACCCCCTGGTCGTGACCACCAGCAGATCCTCCCCGTCGCCGATGACCGCCGCGCTGGCGACGTAATCCCCCGCCAGCAGTTTGATGCCGTTGACCCCCGCCGCGCTGCGGCCCATCGGGCGCACGCTCCCGCCCCGGAAGCGCAACGCCCGTCCCTGCTCGGTGACGATCAACACCTCATCGTCCTCCCCCATCAGACTGACCCAACCCAACTCATCATCGTCCGCCAGCCGGATGGCGATCAGGCCGCTGGGCCGCACGCTCTGGAACTCATCCAGGCGGACGCGCTTCACCTTGCCGCGCCGCGTGACCATCATCAGATACTCCGCCCCGTGCCCGCGCGGGATGGCCAGGGTCGCCGTCACCCGCTCGCCACTCCCCAGCGGCAGGATGCTCGCCAGCAACACCCCTTTGGCCGTCCGGTTGGAATCCGGTATCTGATGCACCTTCTCCCGATACACCTTGCCGCGGTTGCTGAAGAACAACACGGTGTCCATCGAGTGGGCCGGGAAGGTGTAGAGGATGGCGTCCTCATCCCGCGTCGTCATCCCCTTGACCCCGCGCCCGCCGCGCCCTTGAGCCCGATAAGTTTCCAGCGGCACCCGCTTGATGTACCCCCGGCGGGTGATGGTGATGAGCACCTCTTCCTCCTTGACGAAATCCTCCTCGTCGAACTCCTCCGCCTCCCCGGCGATGATTCGCGTGCGGCGACCGTCGCCGTAACGCTCCTTCAACTCCTCCAGGTCTTCCTTGATGAGATAGAGAATCTTGCGCGGCGAGGCCAGCAGGTCTTCCAGGTAAGCGATCCGCTGGATGAGGGCCAGATACTCATCCTCGATCTTCTGCCGCTCCAACGCCGCCAGACGGCGGAGTTGCATGTCGAGAATCGCCTGGGCCTGCACCTCCGTCAGCCCGAACCGCTCCATCAGCCGGGCGCGGGCCGTCTCCACGTCGGGCGACCGGCGGATAGTCTCGATGACCGCGTCCAGGTTGTCGAGGGCGATCTTCAACCCTTCCAGGATGTGGGCGCGGTGGCGGGCCTTGTCCAACTCGTACTGCGTGCGCCGGGTGATGACCACCATCCGGTGCTCGATGTGCAGCCGCAACGCCCGCTTGAGCGTCAGCAGGCGCGGC
>JALWUZ010000111.1 GCA_027079895.1 Anaerolineae bacterium | reverse complement strand
GGTGGGGGCGAAGACGACGGCCGGCCGCCCGAAGCGGCGGATCAGTTCCAGCCCGACGATCGTCTTGCCGGAGCCGGGCGGCGCGACGATGTGGTACTTGCGGTCCCCCTCCTGCCGCGCGGCGATCTCGAGGATCATCTGCTGGTAGCGGCGGAAGGGGTAGCGGAAATGTAGGTCGGCGAAAAGTGAAGTGTCCATACGGGGTATTTTACGCCGGGTGGGGAGAAGGTCAAGGGAAAGCGCGGCGATTTCGCTGTTAGAGGACGCCGGGTAGGCGATGGCAGTGCCATCGCCCACCCCTTTGACCATAAGCGCGAGGGTTTGGAAGCCTCAAGGCCGCCGGTCGTCCGCGCCGCGCTTGACCGGAGCCGGTTTTGTGCTACAATATGCAGTATCTTGCATTTAGTGGCCGGAGGACGATGAGCGAGGACGTGTATCACCGGGCGGTCCAACTGTTCCGTCTCCTATCCCACCCGGTGCGGCTGCGGATTCTGGACGAGTTGCGCCGGGGGGAGACCTGCGTCTGTCACTTGGAGGCGGTTCTGGGGCGGCCCCAGCCCTACATCTCCCAGCAGTTGCGGGTGCTCCGTGAGGCCGGGGTCATCGCGGGGCGCAAGCACGGCCTGTTCGTCTACTACAGGCTGGTGGACGAGCGGGCGAGGTGGCTGTTGGAGGAGATGCTTGGGCCGGGCCGGCCGCCCTCCCCGGAGCCGCTGTGCTCCTGTCCCCAGTGTGCCGTGGACGAGGAGAGCACGTCCGCGAGAGGGTGATGTCGCGGGTTCCGGCCCGCGTTGCGACAATCACAATCTTTCACGAGGAGGTGGACAAGATGTCCCAATCGGCGTTCGATGAGTGGATGCGCAGTCTCGATTTCGATTACTGGAGCACCGGTCAGCACAAGATTGACCCTCCGGCCTTCCTCAAAATGTGGGCGCGTGGGGAGGCGGTCTTGCTGGACGTGCGGGACGACGCGGAGACCGAGTTCGTCGCCCTGCCCTTCGCCCTCCACATCCCCATCTACCAACTGCCCGACCGGCTGGACGAGGTTCCACGCGACAAACTGGTCGCCACTTTCTGCTCCGGCGGGGACCGCTCCAACGTGGCCTTCGCCTACCTGCACGCCCAGGGGTTCGACAACGTCCGCATCATCAGGACTGGGTACGATAACCTGCTCCCCGAACTGATGCCCGGCGGGATACGGGCGTTGAAGGCAGCCCAGTCCTGACCCTGCGCCGCGTCGGAGGGCACGTGGAGATCAAGTACCATCCCATCGGCACGATTCACAGCCCGTTCAAGGACATCGCCGGCATGCCCATCCAGCCGTCCGGGGCGTCCGGCGTCCGGGGCACGGTGGAGATCAGGCCGGAACTGGCCGCCGGCCTGAAAGACCTGGAAGGCTTCTCGCACATCATCCTGCTCTACCACTTCCACCAGGTGCGGGAGGCCCGCCTGGAGGTCGTCCCCTTTATGGACGTGGAGATGCGAGGGGTGTTCGCCACCCGCGCCCCGAAGCGGCCCAATCCGCTGGGGCTGTCCGTCGTGCGGCTGGTGGGCATCACGGGCAACATCCTGGAGATCGAAAACGTGGATGTCCTGGACGGCACTCCCCTGCTGGACATCAAGCCCTACGTGCCGGAGTTCGACCAGCCGACGGAGGTGCGCGTCGGCTGGTTGGAGCGGGCTAAAGGGCGGGTGCGGAGGCAGCGGTCAGATGAGCGATTCCGCTGAGCGACCGGCTCCAGAGGCCAATCCCGGACGGTTCTTCGCCCTCGCGCTGGGCATCTCGTGGCTCTCCTGGGCGGTAGTGATTCTGCTCCGCCTGAACGTCTGGGAGTTCCCGGCGGTGCTGTTCGGGGCGGTGGGGCTGTTCGGCCCGGCCCTGGCGGAAGTCGTGCTCATCCTCCGCACCCGCGACCGGGCCCGGTGGCGGGACTACTGGGAGCGGGTGTTCGACTATCGGCGCATCGGCAAGGGGTGGCACCTGGTCATCTGGCTCACCTTCCCCACAGTCAACGTCCTCGCCATCTGGCTGAGCCGACTGTCCGGCTCGCCGCCCCCGACCTTCGAGACGGCCAGAGGGTTGTTGGCCGCGCCGTGGCGGATTCTGCCGTTCGCGCTCTTCGTCCTCCTGTTCGGCCCGCTGCCGGAGGAACTCGGCTGGCGCGGCTACGCTCTGGACGGGTTGCAGGCCCGCTACAACGCCCTCACGTCCAGCCTCATCCTGGGGGCGATGTGGGCCCTCTGGCACGTCCCCCTGTTCTTCATGCCCGGCACGTACCAGCACGACCAACTGCGGTTCGGCTCGTCCGATTTCTGGGCTTACCTGGCCGGGCCGGTCGTCATCTCGGTTCTGTTCACGTGGATTTACAACAACACCCGGCGCAGCACGCTATCGGCCATCCTGTTCCACTTTATGGCGAACTTCACCGGCGAGTTGCTGCCGCTGAGCGGGCGCGGCGGGCTGTACAGCACGTTGTTGCTCGCCGGGGCGTCGGCGCTGGTCGTCGCCATCTGGGGGGCGGAGTCCCTGACCGGAAGGCCGGCGCTGCGCGGTTTCTTCGGGAAGGGGGTCTGCCCGTATCGGTTCGCGTTCATCCTGGACCACCCCGGACGACGGCTCATCCTCTCGCCCCAGGCTTTGGCCGACCGGCTGCACTTGACGGAGGAAACGCGAGTGCTGGAGATCGGCCCCGGTGCGGGCTATTTCAGCGTCGAGGTGGCGCGGCGCGTCCCGCGCGGCCATCTGACGCTGCTCGACTTGCAGCCGGAGATGCTCCAAATGACGCGGCGCAAACTCGCGAGGAGCGGCCTGAGCCGCCGGACGGGGGTCGTTCAGGGGGACGCCGTTCACCTCCCTTTCGACGGGGACTCCTTCGACGTGGTGTTTCTCGTCGCCGTCCTGGGGGAGGTGCCGGACCCGGCGGCCGGCCTGCGGGAGGTCGCCAGGGTGCTCCGCCCCGGCGGGCTGCTGTCCATCACCGAGCAGCCGGGCGACCCGGACTTCACGCCGTTGCCGACCGTGCGCTCGCTGGCCGAACGGCACGGGCTCGCCTTCGCCGAAAGTTATGGCCGGGGGCGGAACTACACCGCTAATTTCAGGAAGGCGAGCAGGCGATAAACCTCACCTCTCCCCGCTCTCCCTCGCTTCCACCAGACGCGCGAAGAGGGGGAGACGCACGTCGTGGCCTCTCAGCACCAAGATGGCCGCGACGACCCCCACCAGATGAGCCCCTCCCAGGGTGAACACCGCCGGAATCATGGCGATTACCCAGGCGGGCAGCACGCTCAAGAGCAGCCCGGCCATGATGGTGTTCAGGTAATCCCCACCGATGAGGTCGGGGTTCTGGCTGATGAGGGCGACGGAGACCATGACCAGCAGTATCCCCACGGCGACGAGGAGCAGCAGGAGGAAGGGGAGCATGATGATCTCGAGGGCCAGGGCGATGACGAGCGCCGTGGTGTAGAAACGCGCGGCCTGACGGGTCTGGAAGGTGACGAAAGGGGAATCGGGCTCGAGTTTGGAGACGACCAGGGCTGTGAGCGGGCCTCTGAACCAGGCCAGGGCCGCGAGACGGCGTTCTCGTTTTCCAGGCGTCGTTGCTTTCATTACGCCTCCTCTCACCAGCGGCGCAACACCAGCGGCAGGTAGAGATGGCTCTCCTTCGTGACCACCGTCGTGGTGTCCACTGCCGTGACGATGAGTTCCGGCGCGGCCCAGGAGACGGCCTTGACCACAGCCACATCTTCCTTCCCCGCCGTCGCCGTCGGCGGCACGGCCACTACCACCGTCACCACAACCGCTGATTGGGGCGCGAGGTTGACCGTTCCGCCGCCCACCAGCCCGGCCCATCCCTGGGAACTGGTGAGCGTGACGGTGTAGGTATCGGCGACGTTGCCGACGTTGCGCAAAGTGTGGGTGTAGACCGCCGTCCCGCCGGGGGCGACCTGGGCGGAGCGGGTGATCGGCGTCAGCGTGACCGCGTAGCGCGGCGTGACCGCCCCTCCGGTTATGGTCAGCGCGTCCGCGGCGGAGACGAAGCCGCAGGGGTTGGTTACGGTGAGCCGGACGGTGTAGGTGCCGCTCTGGGTGTAGGTGTGGGCGACCGACTTCCCCTGCCCGTCGCCCCCGTCGCCGAAAGCCCAGGTGTAGGTCAGCGGCGACGAGCCAGAAGCAACGGTGCCGGTGAATTGCACCGTCGCGCCGGTCTCCGGCTGCGCGGGCGACCAGGTGAAGGCGGCCCCGGCCGGCGGGGTGCAGGAGACCGTCGTCGTGTCCACCGCCGTAGCCGCGACGGTCGGCTCGGCCCACGACGTGACCTCGACCGTCGCCACTTCCACCGCCCCCGCCGACGCCGTTACGGGCACGGCCACTTCCACCGTCACAACAGCCGTGGCCTGGGGCGCGAGGTTGGGGGCGATGTCGGCCGTCCCGCCACCCGCCAGCCTGGCCCATCCCTGGGAACTGGTGAGCGTGACGGTGTAGGTATCGGCGACGTTGCCGGTGTTGCGCAAAGTGTGGGTGTAGACCGCCGTCCCGCCGGGGGCGACCTGGGTGGAGCGGGTGATCGGCGTCAGCGTGACCGCGTAGCGCGGCGTGACCGCCCCTCCGGTCACGGTCAGCGCGTCCGCGGCGGAGACGAAGCCGCAGGGGTTGGTCACGGTGAGCCGGACGGTGTAGGTGCCGCTCTGGGTGTAGGTGTGGGCGACCGACTTCCCCTGCCCATCGCCCCCGTCGCCGAAAGCCCAGGTGTAGGTCAGCGGCGACGAGCCGGAGGCGACGGTGCCGGTGAATTGCACCGTCTCGCCGGTCTCCGGCTGCGCGGGCGACCAGGTGAAGGCGGCTCCGGCCGGCGGAGTGCAGGAGACCGTCGTCGTGTCTACCGCCGTGGCGGAGACGACAGAGGCGGCGTGGGAGACGGCGATGAGCACGGCCACCTCCCGCGCCAGGCCGGGGGCGTCGGCGGGCACTTGGGCCAGGAGGAGCACGTCGGCGGTGTCACCGGGCGACAGCGTGACCACCGACGCGCTGCCCAACGACGTCCATCCTCGACTGCTGGCGACGGTGAGGGTGTAGGCGTCGGTGACGACGCCTATGTTCTGGATGGTGTGGTGGTAGATATGCCATCCGCCGGGGTTCACGGTGGCGCTGTCCGTCATCGGCGTCAGTGAGAGGCCATAGGGGTACTCGTCGGCGCCCAGGTCGGGAGCCGCGCCGGCGGGGCGGGGTTCATCGTCTATGTCGCTGGTCACACCGGCATCCACCCCGGCATCCACAGCCGGTGAGCCGTAGGTCAGGTGGTAGTCGCCCGCGCCGGGGCCGGTGAACTCAGGGTCGGCGTAGATGTTCACCGTGCCGGTGGAGACGCTTCCCGGCCCCCCGACGTGAGCCCCGTTAGCATACCACAGCGTAGCCGCCAGCGTGACGGTGCTCCCCGCTGCCGCCCATATCCCGGTTCCACCGGCATGGCCGGCGACGATGGTATTGGTGAACCGAACCTGTCCGGCATACCAGGCAGTGTTGGTGACGAAGAGCCCGACGCCGTCGCCGCCGGTATTGCTTACCAGCGTGGTGTGGAGGAAGCGATAAGCGTCGTCGTCGCCGACCAAGTAGCCTCCGGCTCCCTGCCCGGTCGTCTCGGTGAGGATGTTCTTGGCGATGATGACGTTCCGGCACGTGCTTCCCCGTTCGAGGTACAGTCCGCCGCCCCGCCAGCCGGCCGTGTTATCCGCGATGTGGACAGCGTCGCAAGCGGCCAGACCGCCGTAAACGCCGCCGCCCTCTCTGGCGACGTTGTCGTGTATCTTGCTGCTCGTCACCTCCAAGATAGGACTGTAGATACCGCCACCCTCGCGGGCGACGTTGGCGTACACGTCGTCGTTCACCAGCCTCAGGGAATTGCCGTACCCCCCTCCTCCGTTCTGTCCGGCCCGGTTGTGGTGGATGGCGCAGTCGGATAACAGCACGTCGCCCAGCCCGTTCCAGAGGCCCCCGCCGTCCCCAGTAGCCGTGTTGCTGTAGATATAACTCCGGGTTATGGTCAACGCAATGCCTTGCACCATGAGGCCGCCCCCCCAGTCGCTCCGGTTGTGATGGATCTTTGTGTCCTGAAGCGTCGCTTTCCAGTCCCTCGTGCCGTCCAGACACAGCCCCCCGCCGGTAGCCCCCTCGTTGTCCACGACGTCCAACCCGGAGCCGGTCAGACCGCCGTAGAAAAAGTAGAGGCCGCCCCCGCACCCCCCGTAGTTGGACACGGGCACTACCGCGTTGTCGTCAACGACCGTCCCGGTCATGACGGTTCGACTTTCCCACAAGGCGATTCCACCGCCGTACCAGGCGACGTTAGTGTAAATCCGGCCGCCCTGAATGGTTAAGTTCGCCTTGTGAGCGTAGATACCGCCGCCGATGCTGTAGGTGTAGGGAGAGACGACGTTGCCGGAGATGAGACAGTCGCTGAGCGCGACGGTGGCGGTAAAAATGTACAGCCCGCTGCCGGAATCGTAGAGCGAGAAAGCGTACCCGCCCTTCAGCCCGGCAGCGTTCCCGCCGGTGATTTTCAGCCCGTCGAGCGTCGCCGTCACCGGGCCGGAGATGACTATGCCCCGCCCCAACCCCTGCGCGTCCACGATGGCCGGATAGGCGGACGGGTCGCGGACGGTGAAATCGCCGTTCCAGCCGCCGAGGAGCGTCAGGTCTTTGGTGATGTAGACTACCTGGGTTATGCCGGCCCGCTGCCGAACGCCGGTGTAAGTGCCCTGGGCGATGTGGATTTCGTCGCCGGAGGAGGCGGCATCTACGGCTTCCTGGATGGTGGTGTAGCAGGGGGACGGCGCACCGCTGCAAGTGGAACTGACGTAGAGCACGCCGGGGTCGGCCCGGACGGGCACGCCGCCGCCTCCCAGGGCCACCAGAAGGACGACGAGGGCGAAAACGTCAATCGCCGCTATCACCAGCAGAGAGTTTGTGATTCTAACCCGTGAGTTCATCTTGACCTCCTCTATTTGACTATCACGGGCAGGTAGGCCCGATAATTCAGCGCGGCCGGCCCTCCGCCATCCCAGGCCGGCTCTTCTCCGGCGATGTTCAGCGAGCGGAGGGACGCGCCGTCTCTCCGCACCGCGTACAAGTGGGGATCTTGGAGGGCCGGCAGCCGCACGTCGCTACCGGCGGGCGTGCCCTGCACAAACACCACCCAGTTGCCGTCGGATGACCAGGCCGGTTGCAAAGACCACCGGTCATCGCTGCGGGTCAACTGGGTCATGTCGGTCAGGCTTCCGTCGCTCTGCACCTGGGCCGTCCAGATTTCGTACCGCCCGCTGAAGTCGGCGGCGAAGGCCAGCCGCTCGCCGGAAGGGGCAAAATCAGGGTTCTGATAGTTGTGGGCGTCCTCGGTGCAGGTCTTCCCCTGGGTATTCAGGTTGACCAGGCAGAGCCGGCTGACGCTGTACTGCCCCTGCGACGGGCCGGTACACCAGCCAACGGTGGTGTAGGCCATCCACTGCCGGTCGGGGGAGAGCGCCACACTTTGGGCCATCGTCTGGCTGGCGACGTAGAGGTCGTCTCCGTCGAACGGGCCGTAGCGCGGCTCCCAGGCGTAGCACATCTCGTCGGGGTTGATGCCGGCGTAGGACTGCTGCTCGATGCGGGCAAAGTAGTTGGTATCGTTCGGAATGTCGAACCAAGGAGTCAGGTCGGCGTCGGAGTAGTGGGTCTGGGCGTTGCCGCCGCCGACGGGCCGGGAGAGGATGGCGCCGCCGCTGTAATAGTAGACTCGGCTCCCGTCGGGGGAGAAGTGGGGCGACTCCCCCTGCGCCAGAGTGCGCCCGTTGCTCAGGCCCGGCAGGTCGTCGAGGCGGATGTTGCCGCCGGAGTAGTAGGCCAGGGTGCCGTTGAGGGGCAGGTCGCTGCCGACGGTGACGTCTGCGCTCACCTCGTTGGAGGTAGGGCCGACGTTGCCCGTGCCGTCTATGGCGAAGACTTTGTAGTAGTAAGTGTCGTCACTCAGCCCCACGTCCTGGTATGAGGTGCCGGTGACGATGAAAGGGTTGGTCACGGTGTAGGGC
>JALWUZ010000110.1 GCA_027079895.1 Anaerolineae bacterium | reverse complement strand
CGACGGCATCCCTGATTACCAGGATCCCGACGACGACGGCGACGGCGTCCCGACCGATGAGGAGTACGACAACGACGGCGACGGCCTCCCCGACGACACCGACGGCGACGGCATCCCCGACTACCAGGACCCCGACGACGACGGCGACGGCGTCCCCACCAGCGACGAGGATGTCAACGGCAACGGCGACCCGACCGACGATGACACCGACGGCGACGGCATCCCCGACTACCAGGACCCCGACGACGACAACGACGGCATCCCGACCGGCGACGAGGACGTCAACGGCAACGGCGACCCGACCGACGACGACACCGACGGCGACGGCATCCCCGACTACCTCGACGACGACGACGACGGCGACACCGTCTCCACCGAACAGGAGGCCCAGACCTGCACCCAGGGCGATGATAACTGCGTCTGTGACGAGGATGACCCGCCCAACTGCTACGTGGACTCCGACGGCGACGGCATCCCCGACTACCAGGACCCCGACGACGACGGCGACACCGTCTCCACCGACCAGGAGGCCCAGACCTGCACCCTGGCCGACGACAACTGCGTCTGCGACGAGGACGACCCGCCTCACTGCTACGTGGACACCGACGACGACGGCATCCCCGACTACCTCGACGACGACGATGACGGCGACACCGTCTCCACCGACCAGGAGGCCCAGACCTGCACCCAGGGCGACGACAACTGCGTCTGCGACGCGGACGACCCGCCCCACTGCTACCTGGACACCGACGGCGACACCGTCCCGGACTACCTCGACAACGACGACGACGGCGACGGCCTCTCCACCGCCGACGAGGCCCAGACCTGCACCCAAGGGGATGACAACTGCGCCTGCGACGGCAGCGGGCACTGCTACGTGGACTCCGACGACGACGGCATCCCCGACTACCTCGACGCCGACGATGACAACGACAGCATCCCCACCGACGTCGAGGCCGACTGGTGCGGCGGCGACACCGTCTGCGACCTGGACGGCGACGGCATCCCCGACTACCTGGACACCGACTCCGACGGCGACGGCATCCCCGACGCCGACGAGTACGCCGTCTGCCAGGCGGGAGACCCGCACTGCGTCTGCGACTTCGGCTCGCCGCCCGGCTGCTACATTGACTCCGACGACGACGGCATGCCCGACTGGCTGGACGGCATCTACGTCCTCTACCTGCCCATCGTCACCCGTAACTACTAGGGAGGCAGGTACGCCCGACCACCGGTAGCAAGAGTAAAAGACCCTCCCAGAGAACCTGCCCCTGGGAGGGTCTTTCCTGTCATACAGGTGCGGATATGCGCTCCACAGGCCAACCACGCTCGAACTACCAAACCTTAACCGCCCCGTCCGGCTCCCTGCCGCTGGAACACTGGATCAGTTTCACCAGCATGGCGACCGTGGCCGTCTTGAGCGTCATCGGAGTCATGCTCGTGGGACGCTGGGTCATCGTCCCGCTGGGCATACTGGTGCTGCTCGGCCTGGTGTTCAACATCACGTTCTACCTCTGGGAACGGGCACGCGGCCCCTCCCACCTCAACGAATGGCTGGCCCGCTTGGGCAACATCGCGCTGGTCACGGCCGGGATGTACCTCTCCGGCGGACTCGCCAGCCCCTTCTTGCCGCTCTACTCGGTCTACATCGTCACCGGGGCGGTGCGCCACGGCCATCGGGGGGCGTTGCGCTGCATCCTGCTCTCCCTCGCCTCCCTCCTGGTACTCCTAGTCCTGGAGGAACCGCCCCGCTGGGAGGCCGGACTCCGCCTGCTCATCACCGCCGGCCTGCTGGCGTTGGCCGGCTTCATCGCCGGGGAACTGGGGCAGCGCAGCATTGACGCCGTCGCTGCCGCCGAGCGGCATGCCGGCGAAATGGCCGTCCTGAACGAAATCGGGAAGGCCATCAGCGCGAACGTGGAGATCGCCCCCCTCCTGGAAGAAATCCGCCGCCAGGCCGGGCGGCTGATGGACGTGAGCCACTTCTACATCGTCCTGGTGGACGAAAGCGGCGAGCACTTCACCTCCCCGCTGCTCTACCGTGCCGGCCATCGGGAACAGCACAGCCCCGAAAATCTGGAGGCCGACCTGGCAGCCCACGTCATCCGCACCGGCAAACCGTTGCTGCTGAGGAACGCCAGAGACCATCCCCAGGCCGCCATGCCGGGCACCGTCTGCTACCGGTGCCGCTCCTGGGTCGGCGCACCCCTCACCGGCCGGAGACGAGTCCTGGGGGCGATCGCCGCGCTGAGTTACGCCCGCTCGGACGCCTTCAGCCAAGCGGACGCCGACGTGCTTCAGGCGATCGCCTCCCAGGCCGCCGTCGCGCTCGAAAACGCCTGGCTCTACCAGGAATTGCAGGAGCGCACCGCGCG
>JALWUZ010000109.1 GCA_027079895.1 Anaerolineae bacterium | reverse complement strand
GCGATCCTGGTCGTCTCGGCGGCGGATGGGCCGATGCCTCAGACGCGGGAGCACGTGCTGTTGGCCCGTCAGGTGAACGTCCCGGCGATCGTGGTCTTCCTCAACAAAGTGGACTTGATGGATGACCCGGAGTTGCTGGAACTGGTCGAGTTGGAGTTGCGCGAGTTGCTCGACGGGTACGGCTTCCCCGGCGACGAGACTCCGATCGTGCGCGGCAGTGCTCTCCAGGCCCTCCAGAGCGAGAGCACCGACCCCGATGCGCCGGAGTATCAGTGCATTTGGGAACTGATGCGGGTCATTGACGAGTACATCCCCACTCCTGAGCGGGACGAGGATATGCCGTTCCTGATGCCCATCGAGGATGTGTTCTCCATCAAGGGGCGCGGCACCGTCGTCACCGGGCGCGTGGAGCGCGGCGCGATGGAGCCGATGACCGAGGTCGAAATCGTCGGGCTGCGGGACGAGCCGCTCAAGACCGTCGTCACCGATATGGAGATGTTCCGCAAGAAGTTGGACCGGGTGGTGGCGGGCGATAACGCCGGGCTGCTCCTGCGCGGCGTGGACCGGAAAGAGGTGCAGCGCGGCCAGGTCGTCGCCGCTCCGGGGAGCATCCAGGCCCACCGGCACTTCATGGGCGAGGTGTACGTCTTGCAGAAGGAGGAGGGCGGCCGTCACAAGGCGTTCTTCACCGGCTACCGGCCTCAGTTCTACATTCGGACGCTGGATGTCACCGGCGAGATCACCCTGCCGGAAGGTGTGGAGATGGTCATGCCGGGCGATAACGTCAACCTGGAAGTGAATCTGATCGAGCCGGTGGCCGTCGAGGAAGGGTCCCGCTTCGCCATCCGCGAGGGCGGCCTGACGGTCGGGGCCGGCGTGGTCACGAAGATCCTGGAGTAGAGGTAAGCATGGCCAAGCAGAGGATTCGCATCCGGTTGAAGGCTTACGATCATCGCGTGCTCGATGAATCGGCTAAACGGATCGTGGAGACGGCGGAGCGCACCGGCGCGACGGTGGTCGGGCCGGTGCCCCTGCCGACGAGGATCGAACGGTTCACCGTTCGCCGCTCGACTTTCATTGACAAAGACTCGCACGAGCATTTCGAGATCCGCACTCACAAGCGTTTGATTGATGTCATCGAGCCGGATAACAAGACGATTGACTCGTTGATGCGATTGAATCTGCCGGCCGGCGTGGACATCGAGATCAAACTGTAGGTGGAGTTCCAAAACGGGCGGATATGGAGGAGAGAGAGGGTGCTCTCTCCTCCAAAATTGTGTCTGATGGGTATCTTCGCAACAGGTAGGGGCGACCGGTCTGGTTGTCTCGCCTACCCCAGAGCGAGTAAGGGGGAGGGTTGGCGTGAAGTCAATCTTGGGTAAAAAAGTCGGAATGACGCAGATCTTCAACGATAAGGGGGAGGCGATTCCCGTCACGGTGATCGAGGCCGGGCCGTGCTACGTCACCCAGGTAAAGACCGTCGAGCGGGACGGGTATCGCGCCGTGCAGTTGGGCTTCGAGGAGACGAAAGAGCAGCGGTTGACGCGCGGCGAGCGCGGCCACTTGGAGAAAAATCAGTTGCCCCCCCTGCGCCACCTGCGGGAGTTCCGTATCGGCAGCGATGAAGAGGTCAAAGAGGGAGACCGCATCCTCGTGGATGTGTTCGAGGAAGGGGACTGGGTGGACGTGATCGGCGTGTCGAAGGGGCGCGGGTTCGCCGGCGTGGTCAAGCGACACGGGTTCGGCGGCGGGCCGAAGACGCACGGTCAGTCGGACCGGCAGCGGGCGCCCGGCTCCATCGGAGCCTGCGCTTACCCCGGTCGCGTCTGGAAGGGCCAGCGGATGGCCGGCCGGATGGGCGGCGCACGGGTGACGGCGCAGAATCTGCGGGTGGAGTTGGTGGACCCGGAGCGGAATCTGCTGGCAGTGCGCGGCAGTGTGCCAGGGGCCAACGGCGGGCTGGTGATGATCAAGGCGGCCCGCAAGTCCAAAGAATTGGCGAAACGTCGGGGTGAGTGATGATCGTTCCGGTTTATGACATCAATGGGAATCAGGTCGGCACGGCGGAACTGCGGCCTGAGATCTTCGAGGCGGAGGTCAACGTGCCGCTGATGCACCAGGCTTACGTGCGGCAGTTGGCGAACGCCCGCCTGGGGACGCACAGCACGAAGTCGCGCGGCGAGGTGAACCGCACGAAGGCGAAGTGGTATCGGCAGAAGGGGACCGGACGGGCGCGTCACGGCAGCCGGAACGCCAATCTGTTCGTCGGCGGCGGAATCGCGCACGGGCCCAAGCCGCGCAGTTACACCAAGAAGATGCCGCGTAAGATGCGCCGGGCGGCTCTCCGCTCCGCCCTCTCCGTCAAGGCGCGGGAGCAGCAGATTGTGGTGGTGGACGGTCTGACGTTGGAGACGCCCAAGACGAAGGCGATGGCGCAGATTCTGAACAATCTAGGGCTCGACCGGAAGGTGTTGATTCTGTTGCCCGACCGGAACGAGCCGGTGGAGAAGTCGGCCCGCAATTTGCCGCAGGTGAAGACGTTGCGGGCCGGTTACTTGAACATCCGCGACCTGTTGGGATACGATCAACTGGTGGTGCCGGTGGAAGCACTGGCCGTGATAGAGGGCATTTTGGGGTAGGTGTTATGAATCCCTACGAGATAATCATCCGACCGATAGATACCGAGAAGACGCGCTACCAGGCCAGCGATTTGGGACAGTACACCTTCAGGGTACATCCCAAAGCGAACAAGATCGAGATCAAACGGGCGATCGAGGAGATCTACGGCGTGGATGTGGTGGCGGTCAACACGATGAATATGCCGGCCAAAGCCAGTAAGCCATCGGGACGGCGGCGGATTGTGCGCCGTTCGGCCTGGAAGAAGGCGGTGGTCACGGTGGCTCCGGGGCAGCGGCTAGAGGCTTTCGAAGGGGTGTAGGCATGCCGATCAAGACGTATAAACCGACCTCTCCCGGTCGTCGCTGGATGACGGGCTCGACTTTCGAGGAGATCACGCGCTCGAAGCCGGAACGCAGTCTGGTGCGCCCGATGCGAAAGCGGGCCGGCCGCAATGTCTACGGACGGATTACGGTGCGGCACCGGGGCGGGGGGCACAAGCGGAAGTACCGCCTGATTGATTTCAAGCGGGATAAGTTCGACATTCCGGCGCGGGTGGCGAGTATCGAGTACGACCCGAACCGCTCGGCCCGCATCGCGCTGCTGGTCTACGCCGACGGCGAGAAGCGGTACATCATCGCCCCGCTGGGGTTGCAGGTGGGGGATACGGTGATGAGCGGCGAGGAGGCGGAGATCCGGGTCGGGAACGCGCTGCCGTTGGAGCGGATTCCGCTGGGGACGCTGGTACACAACATCGAGTTGTACCCCGGCCGGGGTGGTCAGATGGTGCGCTCCGCCGGAACGTCGGCCCAGGTGCTGGCGAAAGAGGGGGACTACGTGACCCTGCGGCTGCCCAGCGGTGAGATGCGTCTGGTGCGCAAGGAGTGTATGGCGACGATCGGCCAGGTGGGGAACGTGGATCACGGGAACATCAAGTTGGGGAAGGCGGGCCGGAAGCGCTGGCTGGGGTTCCGTCCGGCGGTGCGCGGTTCGGCGATGACGCCGCGCGACCATCCGCACGGCGGCGGTGAGGGTCGCTCCCCGATTGGGATGCCGAGTCCCAAGTCCCCCTGGGGCAAGAAGACGCTGGGGAAGAAGACGCGCTCGAACAAGCGCACCGATAAGTACATCGTGCGTCGGCGCAGCAAGCGGCGGCGGTAGTGGGGAGGAGAGAAGATGTCACGATCACCCTTGAAGCGACCGATTCCGTATGTGGACCCGAAACTGTTGCGCAAGATCGAACGGCTGAATCAGAGCGGGGAGAAGCGGCTGATTCGCACCTGGTCGCGGGCCTCGACGATTTTCCCGCACATGATCGGCCACACAATCGCGGTGCATGACGGTCGGCGGCACGTGCCGATCTACATCACGGAGGACATGGTCGGCCACAAGTTGGGTGAGTTCGCGCCCACGCGGACGTTCCGTGGTCACATCGTCAAGGAGAAGAAGGGGCGTCGGAAGTAATCGCGGGCCCCGTCGGGGCTGTGGAGGAGTTGGGCATGGGAACACAGGTAATCGCCAGGGTAAAACATCTGCCGATGTCGCCCCGGAAGGTGCGGCGGGTGATAGACGTGGTGCGCGGTATGTACGCCACCGAAGCGGTGGAGACGCTCCACTTCATGCCTCACGCGGCGGCGCGACCGGTAGCCAAGTTGATCAGTTCCGCGATCGCCAACGCGGAGGAGAATTTCGGGATTCCGCGCGACGATCTGTTCGTGGCCCGAATTACCGCCGATGAGGGGCCCGGCGTGATGCCCGGCAAGGGCTGGCGGCGACGGTTCGGCGGGCGCGGACGCTGGCGGCCGATCCGCAAGCGGTCTTCGCACATCACGGTGGTACTCGAAGAAGAGGAAGAGTAGAAGGGAGGAATGACTTGGGACGTAAAGTTCACCCCTACGGCTTCAGGCTCGGTGTGATTCGGGATTGGAAGGCCCGCTGGTACGCGGAGGGACAGGATTACGCCAATCTGCTGCACGAGGACCTGCAAATCCGCCGCCTCATCGAAGAGGGAGAGGACACCAAACGGGCCGGGATTTCCCGCGTGGAAATCGAACGCTTCCCGAATCAGGTCTCGGTGACGATCTGGACGGCCCGCCCCGGCATTATCATCGGACGGAAGGGGGCCTCCGTCAAGAAATTGCGTCACGATTTGGAGGAGTTGACCGGCAAGCGGGTCTCCGTGGATGTGCATGAGGTCGAGCAGCCGGAGTTGGACGCCCGCCTGGTGGCGGAGAATATCGTCAGTCAGTTGGAACGGCGTATCTCCCACAGCCGCGCGATGAAGCGGGCGGTGCAGGCGGCGATGCGAGCCGGAGCCCAGGGTATCAAGGTGATGTGCAAAGGCCGTCTGTTCGGCGCGGAGATGGCCCGCCAGCAGTGGATGCGGGATGGCCGGGTGCCGTTGCAGACTTTGCGGGCCGATATTGATTACGCTCAGGCGGAGGCGCATACCACTTACGGTCGCCTGGGGGTCAAGGTGTGGATTTATAAGGGCGAGGTGTTGCCCGAAGCGAAACCGTAGCGTAGATGGGGGCAGACGATGTTGATGCCAAAGCGGGTCAAGTACCGCAAGCAGATGCGCGGTCGCCTGAAGGGGAAGGCTTCTCGCGGGGTCGAGGTGGCTTTTGGGGAGTACGGGTTGCAGGCGTTGGAACCGGCCTGGATCACCGCGCGGCAGATCGAGGCGGCCCGACGGGCGATCGTGCGGCACGTGCGGCGACGTGGGAAGTACTGGATTCGGATTTTCCCCGACAAGCCGGTCACGGCCAAGCCGGCCGAGACGCGGATGGGCAAGGGCAAAGGGGCGGTGGACCACTGGGTCGCCGTCGTCAAGCCGGGCCGGATTATGTTCGAGTTGAGCGGCGTGTCGGAGGAGATGGCACGGGAGGCGTTCCGGCTGGCGTCTCACAAGTTGCCCATCAAGTGCCAGTTCGTCAAGCGGGAAGAGGCCGAGTAGCGGTCGCCGGACGACTGACGACCGATCACGAGCGAGGAGTGGGATATGGAGGCACGAGAGTTGCGGGCCCTGTCCAACGATGAGTTGCAGGGGCAGTTGGAGGATAATTACCGGCGGCTCTTCGCTTATCGCCGGGACTTGGCGTCGCGGCGGTTGGAGGATTACAATCAGGTCAAGGCGGTGAAGCGGGAGATCGCCCGCATCAAGACGATTCTCCGCGAGCGCGAGTTGGCCAAGTTGATCGAGGAGGCGGCGTAGCATGGCAGCGAAGCAACCAGGATGGATGTCAGCCGCGCGGAGGCGGCTGGTCGGCAATGTGGTGAGCGATAAGATGGATAAAACGGTGGTGGTGCTGGTGGAGCGTCGCGTCCGCCATCCGCGGTACGGCAAGGTGGTGCGCCGAACCAAGAAGTACAAGGCTCACGACGAAGGGAATCGCTGCCGGGTCGGCGACGTGGTGCGCATTGTCGAGTCCCGCCCCCTGAGCCGCGAGAAGCGTTGGGTCGTGGAGGAGATTCTGAAGCGGCCCGGCGGTGAACCGCCGACGGAGGGGATGTCATGATTCAGCAAGAGAGCCGACTCAAGGTGGCCGATAACACCGGTGCGCGGGAGATTCTGGTCATCCGGGTGCTGGGTGGCTCGAAGCGGCGTTACGGTGGGGTCGGCGATGTGGTGGTGGCGACGGTGAAACAGTCCACTCCGCGTGCCCAGGCGAAAAAAGGGGATGTGGTGCGGGCGGTGGTCGTGCGCACGGCGAAGGAGTATCGGCGGCCCGATGGCTCCACCATCCGCTTCGATGATAACGCGGCGGTGATTCTGGACGGTAACAGTCACAATCCCAAGGGGACGCGGATTTTCGGGCCGGTGGCCCGCGAGTTGCGCGAGAAGGGCTTTATGAAGATCGTCTCGCTGGCCCCGGAAGTGCTGTAGAAGGAGTGGCAAAGTGGGGAATCGAATCAAGAAAGGGGATACGGTAGAGGTCATCGCCGGTAACTACCGGGGCGAGCGCGGAACGGTGCAGCGCGTGCTCCCCGCCAAGTATCGCCGGAAGAAGCGCATGAGCCGCCGCGAGCGACAGAATTGGGAGCGGCAAAGGCGGGTGGTCGTCTCCGGCATCAATCTGGTGAAGAAGCACCAACGCCCCATCAGTGCCGGTCGAGGGCAGATTCAGCCGGGCATCATCGAGTTCGAGGCCCCGATTCACGCCTCCAACGTGATGTTGGTGTGTCCGCACTGCAATCAACGCACGCGGGTTGGGTTCACCTGGTTGGGTGACGGGCGCAAGGTGCGGGTGTGTAAGAAGTGCGGCGAGGTAATTGACTAATCAAGGAAGGCAGACTGATGCAGCGTTTGCAGAAGCGTTATCGTGAAGAGGTGCGGCCCGCGCTGTTGAAGGAGTTCGGGTATCGCAACATTATGGAGGTGCCCCGGCTGCGCAAGATCGTGGTCAACATCGGCGTGGGGGAGGCGTTGGAGAACGCCAAAGCGTTGGATCACGCCGTGCAGGATGTGACGACGATCACCGGACAGAGGCCGGTCATCACCAGGGCCCGCAAGTCCATCGCCGGGTTCAAACTGCGGGAAGGCCGCGCGATCGGCGTCAAGGTGACGTTGCGCGGGGAGCGGATGTGGGCGTTCCTGGATCGGTTGTGCAACGTGGCCCTGCCACGCCAGCGGGACTTCCGCGGGGTGCCGGATACGTTGGACGGGCACGGCAATTTCACCCTGGGTCTGCGGGAGCAGTTGGTGTTCCCGGAGATTGATTACGATTCGATTGACAAGATCCGGGGCATGGAGATCACCATTGTCACCACGGCTCGCACGGACGAGGAGGGACGGCGGTTGTTGGAGTTGCTGGGGATGCCGTTCCGCCGCCGGGGTCGGTAGTTAGAGGAGAGATAAAGTATGACGAGAAAATGCCTGCCGATTCGAGAGACACGTCGGAAGCACAAAACGCAGGTGCGCAATCGGTGCCGCATCTGTGGACGGCCACGAGGGTATATGCGCCGGTTTCAGTTGTGCCGGATTTGCTTCCGGGAGTTGGCTCTGAAGGGAGAGATCCCTGGCGTGGTGAAGTCGAGTTGGTAACTCTGGCTGCGAAGCCAACAGCAAGAACGAGAAGAGGTCTTATTCGATGACGATGTCCGATCCTATAGCCGACATGTTGACGCGCATACGCAACGCCCAGATGGTGGGTCATCCGAGCGTGCGTATGCCATCTTCCAAAATCAAGGCGGCGATCGCCAAGATTTTGAAGGAAGAAGGGTTCATCGAGGACTATTACCTGACACGGGATAAGCCGCAGCCCCAGTTGGTGATCAAGTTGAAGTACGTCGGGGAGCGGAAGAACCGCCGGCCGGTCATCACCGGGTTGAAGCGGGTGAGTAAGCCGGGCCGTCGGGTCTATACCCGCGCGTCACAGATTCCCTGGGTGCGGAGTGGGATGGGGATCACGATTCTCACGACGCCGAAAGGGGTGTTGACGGGACAGCAGGCCCGCCGCCTGGGGG
>JALWUZ010000108.1 GCA_027079895.1 Anaerolineae bacterium | reverse complement strand
GGTCTGGGCCGAGGGGGAGGGCCGGTCGGCGGTCGCCGGGCGTCACCGGTACGACCTGGAACCGGCCCGGACGCTGGTCATCTGGACTGCGCCGCCGGGCCCTGACGAACTGCGGGACGTGCTGCGGCGGGTCTCCCCGGCGGAAGTCCACCTCTTCGGACAACTGCCGGTGGGCGGCGACGACCCTAAACCCTTCCTGGAGCGGCTGGCGCAACTGGTCGGGGAGATGGAGGAGCCCCCTGCCGGACGCTCCCTGGTGGAGTTCCTGGCCGGGGCGACGGCCCAGCGGGAGGAGACGGTGCGGGCGGGGCTGGAGTATCTGGCCGCCAAAGGGTACATCCGGCTGCGCAACGGCGGCCCCATACCCGACGCGCACTCCGTCGCCGCCCGACTGCGGGCTCTTCTAGAGGAGACCGCTGCCTACCGCGCCTACTTCCGCCGGGCGGAGACGCTCGACCTGGACACCCTGGCGCGGACATAACGATGGAACGACTGCAAAAAATCCTCTCCCGCGCCGGATTCGGCTCCCGTCGGGTCTGCGAACAACTCATCCGCGAGGCCCGCGTCGCCGTCAACGGCCAGATCGCCCGCCTGGGCCAGAAAGCCGACCCGTCCCGTGACCGCATCACCGTGGACGGGCGGCCTATCGCGCTCGCGGAGCGTCCGCACGTCTACATCGCCCTCCACAAACCGCGCGGCGTCCTCTCCGACGAGGGGGATGGCTCCGGGCGGCTGCCGACGGCGCGGGAACTGGTGCCCCTCCCCGGCCACCTCTTCCCGGTCGGGCGGCTCGACCTGCGCAGCGAGGGGCTGCTGCTCCTGACCGACGACGGCGACCTGGCCTACCGCCTTACCCATCCCCGCTTCGGCCACGAGAAGGAGTACCGCGCCCTGGTGGAGGGCCTCCCCGACGAGGCGACCCTGCGCAAGTGGCGGCGCGGCGTCTTCCTGGACGGGCGGCGCACCGCCCCGGCCCAGGTGACGCTCCTGCGGCGCGAGAGAGACCGCTCCTGGCTGAAAATCGTCCTGCGGGAAGGGCGCAAGCGGCAGATTCGGCGGGTGGCGGCGATGTTGGGCCATCCGGTTCACCAACTCATCCGGGTGCGCATCGGCCCTGTGCGCCTCGGCGACCTGCGCCCCGGCCACTGGCGGCACCTGACCGACGAGGAAGTCCGCGCCTTGCGGGAGGAACTGCGGACGGCCGGGCGGCAGCGTACACCTTCGGCGAAAAAAGGGGGACGAGCATCTTGAGACCGACGACAATCGCTATTGACGGCCCGGCGGCATCGGGCAAGAGCACCATCGGCGAACTCCTCGCCCGACGGCTGGGCTACCTCTATTTCGATACCGGCGTGATGTACCGCGCCGTCACCTGGGCGGCCCTGAAACGGGGCATCCCCATCGAGGACGAAGCGGCCATCACCGCCCTGGCGGAACGGCTCCGCATCGGCGTCGTCCCGCCGACGGTGAGCGATGGCCGGCAGTACACCGTCCTGGCCGACGGGGAGGATGTCACCTGGGCCATCCGCACCCCGGAGGTGGACGCCAACGTCTCCCCCGTCGCCGCCTACCCCGGCGTGCGGGAGGCGTTGGTGCGGCAGCAGCGACAGATCGCCCAGCAGGGCCCGGTGGTGATGGTCGGGCGGGACATCGGGACCGTCGTCCTGCCCGACGCCGACCTGAAAGTCTACCTGGACGCCGGCGTCGAGGAGCGGGCCCGTCGGCGGTGGCGGGAGGTGCGGGAGCGGGGGGAGGCGGCGGAGTACGAGCCCATCCTGGCCGCCATGCGCCGCCGGGACGAGATAGACAGTCACCGGGCCACCTCGCCCCTGCGCCCCGCCGCCGACGCCGTCGTCGTGGACACCACCGACATGACCATCGCCGAGGTGCTGGCGACGGTGAAGAGGATTTGCGATGAGCGGTGTGGTCGCCGCCGTCGAGCCGTCTAGCCTGGCCGCGCGACTGGGGCTCCGGCCCGGCGACGAACTGCTGGCGGTCAACGGCCACCCCGTCCGGGATGTGATTGACGTCCGGTTCTACGCGGCGGAGGAGCACCTGCGCCTGGACATCCGCCGCGCCGGGCGGGAGGTCCGCCTGGGAGCCGACCGCCGGTACGGTGAACCGCTGGGGCTGGAATTTACCGCGCCGGTCTTCGACGGCATCCGCCGCTGTCACAACCGCTGCCCCTTCTGCTTCGTCGCCCAGATGGGCCCTGGACTGCGCCCCTCGCTCTACATCCGGGACGACGACTATCGCTACTCGTTCCTGTACGGCAACTACATCACCCTGACCAATCTCACTCCGGCGGATTGGGAGCGCATCGCCGCGCAGCGCCTCAGCCCGCTCTACGTCTCCGTCCACGCCACCGACCCCGCCCTCC
>JALWUZ010000107.1:341-2384 GCA_027079895.1 Anaerolineae bacterium | reverse complement strand
ACGGTGGAGCGGCGCGTCGTGCTGGACGCCTACGACGCCGAAACGCTGCTGGTCGCCTGGCTGGGGGAATTGCTCTACCTGGGGGAGCGGGACGGGTGCGTGTTCGTCGCCTTCGAGATGGAACGGGTGACGGAGACCCACCTGGAGGCCGTCGCCAGGGGCGGGCCGGTGCGGGAGTATCGGGGGCACATCAAGGCGGTCACGTTCAACGAGTTGGAGATCGTCCCGACGGAGGAGGGGTACGAGACCACCGTCGTTTTCGACGTGTGAGCCCCGTGCGGAGAGCGCATCCGATGGGCGACCGGCACGACGACGACCTGGAACACCTGCTGACCCGCTTCCTGACCCACCTCCAGACCGCGCGGGACAGTTCCCCCTACACCGTCAAGAACTACGGGACGGACATCGGGCAGTTCCTGGCCTACTGTCGGGAGCGGGGGGTGCGCTCCCCGGCACAGATTGACCGGGCCCTGCTGCGCCGCTACCTGGCCGAGTTGGACGCCGTCGGCTACGCTAAGGCCAGCATCGCCCGGCGGGTGGCGGAGTTGCGCTCCTTCGGCGACTTCCTGGTGCGGGAGGAGGTGCTGCCGGGCAACCCCTTCCGCTCCATCAACGCGCCCCGCGTCCCCCAACGTCTGCCGCGCTACCTGACGGTCGCCGAGGTGGAGTCGCTGCTGGCGGCGGTGGACACCTCCACGCCGTTGGGAGTGCGCAACCGGGCCCTCATCGAGGTGCTCTACGCCACCGGAGTGCGGGTCGCCGAACTGGTGGGGCTCGATCTGGGGGATGTGGACTTGGCGCAGGCCCAGGTGCGGGTGGTCGGCAAGGGGCGCAAGGAGCGCATCGCCCTCCTGGGACGCCCGGCGGTACAGGCGGTGCGGGCCTACCTCGACGGGGGCCGTCCGGCCCTGGCGTGCGATAGAAGGAGCCGGGCCCTGTGGCTCAATCGGCGCGGGGGGCGGCTTTCGACGCGGGGGGTCGCCCTGATGTTGGAGAAGACGGCGCGGCAGGCCGGAATCACGACACCGGTCTCCCCCCACGTCCTGCGGCACACCTTCGCCACCCACATGCTCGACGGCGGCGCGGACTTGCGCGTCGTGCAGGAGTTGCTGGGGCACGCCAATCTGACCACCACCCAGGTTTATACCCACGTCAGCCGCAGCCGAGCGCGGGAAGTGTACCGGCGGGCTCATCCCAGGGCCGATTTGCACTAATCGCCACTTTATGGTAAAGTATGCCCGTTTTCAAGTACCCAACGTAATCGAGGAAGGGGGCGAAGATGGTCACAATCGCGAAGTTCGTTCAACAACGCACATCCACAGTGGCAGCGGTCGCCGGCGCGGTGTTGGGGCTGGTGCTGGGGCTGATCATCGCCTGGGGGATTTGGCCGGTCAAGTGGACGAATGCCACGCCGGCCCACCTGCGGGGCGACTTCCAGCGCGGCTACCTGACCTGGGTCGCCGAACAGTACGCCGCCGACCAGGACATCGAAAAGGCTCAGGCCCGCCTCGGTGTCCAATTTTGGGAGCCGGGCCAGTTGAGCCAGGCCCTGGAAGAGGCCGCGACCGATGTCGGCGGGGAGCAGGCGATTCACCTGCGGGAGTTGGAGGCGGCTTTGGAGACCGCCCCGGCCCCGGAGCAGCCCTCCGGCGGCGGGGGAAACCCGCTGCTGAAGGTGTGCGGCGGGGTGCTTCTGTTGCTGGCGGCGGTGGCCCTGGCATTTTATCTCTTTAAGCGTGTCAAGGGCGGCGGGAGGGTGGAGGCCCCTGAACCCGTCGCTCCCGCCGAGGGCTGGGGAGAGGCCGGCCCGCCGCTGGCGCAGTTCTCTACCACCTACAACCTGGGGGATGACCACTACGACCCCTCGTTTAGCATCGAGTTGGAGAGCGGCGAGTTCATGGGAGAGTGCGGCGTCGGCATCTCGGAGACGATCGGGGTGGGCTCTCCCAACAAAGTCACCGCCTTCGAGATCTGGCTGTTCGACAAGAACGACATCCGCACCGTGACCAAAGTGCTGATGTCGGAGTACGCCTTCAACGACGA
>JALWUZ010000107.1:0-331 GCA_027079895.1 Anaerolineae bacterium | reverse complement strand
GGCTCCGAAGGGGGAGCCGGTGCTGGCCGGCCCGGACAAACAGATCGTCCTGGACACCAAGACGCTGACGGTCAAAGCGCGGGTGGTGAACATGGCCTACGGCAGCGGCGAACTACCGGCCAACAGTTTCTTCGAGACCTTGACGGTGGAGTTGACCACCTGGGTCAAGCCCGGCGCGGCGGAAGAGGAAGTGGAGGCGACGATTGTGTCGGAGGAGTGAGTTGTCCTGACACGGCACACGCAATCGAGCACCCTCGCCATCTTTGCGATGGCGGGGGTGTTCTGTTTGAGGAGGTGGTCAGGGATGGGAGCGCGTCTGTGGTGGGGATTC
>JALWUZ010000106.1 GCA_027079895.1 Anaerolineae bacterium | reverse complement strand
GTCTTTTGGTGGATTGCCTATCGCGATGGGATAATCCAATCGGAACTCAACTTGGAAGCGTTCGGAAAGCAATTCGGCCGCTTTCTCTTGGAATCGTTTTCCCTTGCCGGGATTTAGCCTATTCTCGGATGATACTCGTGCAATCTCGTTTTTGCTCTGTCTTTGTTTGCCTCGCTGAAAACGCACCCACTTATCTTGCTGGTTTACCGCCTCTACCCTCCAGCCTGCCGCAAGCCAGGATTGCGCGTGGGGATGTTGGTGGGGCGAAGTGGAGTTGGCCCACCATTGTCGGTAAGCGTAAGCACTTTTGGGCAATTTGAAACCCAGAATCTTTTCCATCTCATCAAAGGTCAAGGTTCTTTCCCCAACATCCGGTGGAATGCGTTCAAGAAAGTCATAGAGGGCATCATACTTGCCCATTTTGTGCTCCTTCTGTTTGGCGTGCTAACGAGCGGGTGAACGGTCGCGAATGGAGTCAGGAGGCTTCAGGTGGGAAGTAGAAGGGGGTAACTGTGGAGGTGAAGCGCTGGTGTAGGCCCACTATATGACCGACTAGTCGGTCAGATTTTAGCATGGGAACGTGTTTTGTCAAGTGACAATGCAGCGTATCCTGCGTCAATCACGAACGGGGTACTGTGTTATCCGTTCGTCAGGGCGACGATGAGGGGGGCGATGAGCAATGCCGGCAGCAGGTTGCCGGTGCGGATGCGCTTGATCTCCAACAGCCCCAGTCCCAGGGCCAACATCAGCACTCCGCCGGTGGCGGTCATCTCGGCGATCATCGGGTCGCTCAACGCTGCGCTGGCCCAGCCGGCGCCCAACGTCAACGCTCCCTGGTAGACCAGCACGGTGAGCGCGGCTCCCAGGACGCCCGGCCCCAACGTCGAGGCGAAGGCCAGGGCCGCGAACCCGTCCAACGTCGCCTTGACCGCCAGCAGGGAGTAGTCGCCGGTCAGCCCGTCCTGGATGGAGCCCAGGATGGTCATCGGCCCGACGCAGAACAGGAGGCTGGCGGTGAGGAAGGCATGGCTGAAGCGCGTGCTGCCTCCGTCGGCGGATTTCTGGCCTGTCGTGCTGCTTTCGAGCCGTTGTCCGAGGCGGTCAATGCGCCACTCGATGCGCAGCCACTCCCCGGCGATGCCGCCGAGCAGCAGGCTGCCCAGGACGATGAGGATGTTGTTCGTCTCCTGGGAAAGTTGGATGCCGATGACCAGGGTCAGCAGCCCCAGGGCGTGCATAATCGTCTCGCGGATGCGGGCCGGCAGCCGTGCGCCGAGGAAGACCCCCAGCGTGCCGCCGAGTAACACGGTCGTGACGTTGATGAGTGTCCCGGTACCGACCATACTCGTCTCCCCCCAGACACTAGAAACCGGGCCGCCTAGCGGACCCGGTTTCTCACTCGTGCTGTTCGCCTGGCGCGAACGTCAGATTCCCAGGTACGCCAGACTGCTCTTCAGATACTCGATCTCGTCCATCTCCAACGTCATCGTGGGATTGGTCGGCAGGGCCCGCAGCAGCGGCAACACGTCGCGCTTGTAGTCTATGACCCCGCCGGGGAAGTCGAGCGGGAGATGTTCGTCGAAAGAGCCGCGGTGATTGTTCAGGTGGCAATGCACCAAGCGATGGCTGATGCGGTTGATCCAGCGTTCCAAAGGAAGGTAGTCGGAGAACAGGTAGAAGTGCCCCACGTCGAGGCAGGCTCCCAGGTAGGGAGAGTTGACTGTCTCCAGAACATTGCCGACGATGTCCGGCTCCGGCTCCCACATGTTTTCGAGGGCGATGATGACGTTGCGTTCGGCGGCGTAGGCGACCATTGATGACCAGAACCGGATTTGTCCATCCGTCCAGTCGGAGAGGTATCCCCGCTTCCCGATGACCGGACGGTACACCTGGGGCAGGAACAGGGTGTGGAAGACCGCGACGCGAGCCCCGAGTTCGGCGGCTATGTCCAGGTTCAGCATAAACCGGTCGCGGGTGACGGCCACGATGCGCTTGTCCGGGCTGGCCGGGGACATGTCAATGAACGCCCCGTGGATGGCGAGGTCTCCCTCGAAGTCCCGCAGCAATGCCTTGTGTTGATTCAGCAGAGAACGCCACTCGCCGCTGTCGAGTAGGTCGGTGTCGTACCCGTAGACCTGAAGTTCCAATCCCACATGGTGCTCTTGAGCCAACTCGTAATGCCGCGTGATGTCCCGTTGAAACGTCCCCAGTAATATCCGATCCATTAGCAATCCCTTCTCCGCCCCCTCGCGGACAATTGTACACCAATCCGGCTCTAGGGGCAACTTGCGATGGCCTAGCCCTCCGACGCGATGGTCTCGATCTGCGCCAGCACATCCTCGTTCAGAGTGACCGCGGCGGCCTGGAGGTTCTCCTGCACCTGGG
>JALWUZ010000105.1 GCA_027079895.1 Anaerolineae bacterium | reverse complement strand
ACCGCCACCCGGCGCACCGTCGGGAAGTGGTTGAGAATCACCACTGGCGGGGCGGGCAACGTCCCGACGATGTTCACCTCCATCGTCGCCCCGCTGTCGGTGTAGGAGACCTCCACCGGCGGGCGGGTTTCGTCGTACAGGGTGAACTGCCCGGCGTCGGCGGGGTAGATCTCGAACACCAGCCCGGCCTCCGTCGCCTGGTCGCTGTAGTCCACCGCCGGGCCCAGGGGGATGATCGCCCCCCGGCGGACGAACAGGGGCAGGATGGCCAGCGGCGCGGGGTAGTTGAGCCAGATCGGGCCCTCGTAGACCTCCCGGCTCCAGTAATCCACCCACTCCCCGGCCGGCAGGTAGACCATCCTGCGCTGCGCTCCCCGTTCCAGCACCGGGGCGACCAGGAAACTGTCGCCGAAGAGGTACTCGCTGTCCAGGTGGCGCACGTTGGGGTCGTGCCGGTACTTGAGCACCAACGCCCGCATCAGCGGCAGGCCGGTCTGCGACGACTTCACCGCCATCGAGTAGATGTAGGGGAGCAGCCGGTAGCGCAGTTTGACGTAGCGCCGGAAGATGGCCTCCGCTTCCTCCCCGAAGGCCCAGGGCTCGCGGGGGGTGGTGCCGTGGCAGCGGCTGTGTGAACTGAAGAGGCCGAACTGGGCCCAGCGGATGTACAACTCCGCGTCCACCTCGCCGGTGAAGCCGCCGATGTCGTGGCCGTAGAACGGGACGCCGGAAAGCCCCAGGCTGAGGGCGGCCCGCAACTGATTCGCCATGTAGGGGAAATCGGACAGCGGGTCGCCGCCCCAGCAGACCGGCGTCCGCTGCATACCGGCCCATCCAGAGCGGCCCCACACCAGCCCCGCGCCGGTCGCCTCGGCGGTCACGTCGAACGCCACGCGGTTGTAGAGCAGGGGGTAGAGGTTGTGAGCCTCCCGCCCGCTCATCCCGTTGAAATAGACCCCATCCGCCGGGGCGTCCTCGCCGAAGTCGGTTTTGAAGACGGAGACCCCTTGCCCAATCAGCAGCCCGTGGAACGATTGCCACCAGAGCACCGCCTCCGGGTTGGTGAAGTCCACCACCGCCATCGCCGGCCCGTCGGGCCCCAGGGGATGAATCAGGTACGGCTCGCCGTCCGCGTTTTTGACGAAGTAGCCGCGCCGCCGTCCCTGTTTGAAGATGGAGGCTCCTTCGGCCACGTAAGGACATTCCCACAGGCTGACGCGGAATCCCTGCTCGCGCAACCCGGTGATCATTCCGGCGGGGTCGGGGAACTGCTCCTCGTCCCACCGCCAGCCGCACCACTTGGACTTGTCGTCGCCCATCCACCAGGGGTCGAGGTGGATGACGTCGCAGGGGATGTCGTGGGCCCGCAACTGCGCGGCGACCTCCTCCACCTCGGCGCGGCTCCGGTAGCCGCAGCGGGACATCCACAATCCGAATGACCAGCGCGGCGGCGTCGGCGCGTATCCGGTCAGGTCGCTGTAGCGGCTCAAGATGGTGGCCGGCTCCGGGCCGTAAATCAGGAACACGTCCAACTCCGGCCCCTCGTGGGCGAAACTGTAACTCAGGAGCGCGGTCGCCCCGATGTCGAAAGTGACCCGATGGGTGGTGTTGATGAAGAGTCCGAATCCGCGAGTGGACCACAGGAAGGGAATGTTCTTGTAGGCGACGCGGCGCGAAATGCCGAAAGCGTTGGTCGCCCACAGGTCGAACCGCTGCCCCACGCGGTTGAGGCGGGAGAACTGCTCCCCCAGGCCGTACAAGTCCTCGTCGTGGGCCAGCCGCATAGAACCGTAGACCAGCACCCGCCCGTCCGCCCGGTGCAGGAAGCCCATCCCAGGGGAGGGGGATACCCGCCGCCAGGCTTGGGCCGGTGCGTTCTCGTACACGCTGCGCCCCTCGTGGCAGATAGGCCGTCCGTCCTCGTCGAGGATGTGGAGCGCCCACGGCGAGCGGTACACTCCGACCCGCAGGAGGTGGGAGGCCATCTCCAGCCGGTCGTGGGATTCCGTGACCAGGAACGGCACCGGCTCCCACTCCGTCCGCGCCAGCAGGTCGCCGCGCGGCGGCCCCAGTTGACCGGGAGCCATCCGCACCCGGAGCACTCCGTCCTCGACGAAGTCGAAGGCGACGGCGACGGACGTCCCGGCGTCGGTCGCGGCGTTCAGCAGCACTCCGGTGGAGGTGCGCTCGAAGTCATACCAGCGTGCCAAACGTTCGTAACGTGGTGTGTCCATCGTCTCCTCCATTCTCCTCGCCCGTGAAGTAGTGACCAGGGGCAATTATACGCTGTCTTTGCTGGAGGTACAACCCAATCACGGCAGGTAGAGTTGCGGGTCAACGGGGCGGCCCAGATAGCGCAACTCGAAGTGCAGGTGCGGCCCGGTGGAG
>JALWUZ010000104.1 GCA_027079895.1 Anaerolineae bacterium | reverse complement strand
CATTATGGGCACGCCCAGCCCCCTTTTTCGACCGCTTTACGAAGCCCAGAGCCGATTTCGGCTGCCTGTATGTCCCCAATATGATACGCTCGCGATCTAGCGTCGCGCACCGGCGGCCCAAACGTTGCCGCCCGCTCCCGCGCCGAAGCGTGGAAGCGGGCGGCCAGTTGGCGCAGCGTGGTCAGGCTTCAGCGCATGACCACCGGCAGATACACCTTGTACCCCCAGGTGGAGAACTGCCAGGTGTACGTCTCCGCCAGCGCGTTGCCGGAGGTGTCCCGCAGGCCGGTGGTGATGGTGACTACGTAGGTCTCGTTGCGGTGTAACGGCTCGTGGAGCGTCAGCCGGATGGCTTGCAGGTACTCGTCGTAGGCCAGGTCGAACTCCGGCCGGTAGCCGTCCGCCGCCCGCAGGGAGACGACGGTCGTCGTGACCGTCGAGGCTTCCAGCGGCTCCGTGGCGTATGCCAGGATGTCGGGCTGGTAAACGTCGTCGTACAACGGCGTATCGCTGACCCAGACATCGCTCTCCCCGGCGCGGGGCAGGGTCAGGGCGATCTCAGGCGGGATGGTCTCGTCGCCGGAGTGGACGATGAGCGTGACCTGGGCCGGCAAACTGGTGCGCGTCCCGTCGCCGACGGTGAACTCGAAGCCGTCCGCCCCCTCGAAATTCTCGTCGGGCGTGTAGGTCAGGCTGGGCGCAGCGCCGGTCAGGGTCCCGTGCGCCGGCTCGCCGACGACCTGGTAGGTCAGCGGGCCGCCGGACGGCGAGTCGCCGCGCAAGGTGATGGTGACCGGCGTCCCCTCGACCGTCTCCACCTCCTGCCCGTGCGCGGCGAGGTCTTGGATGAGGGTCACGACCGGGTTGGTGGGGGTAGTCTCCGGCACGCTGGGGAAGTAGACTACCGCCTGGGCCGTCAACAGCGTGCCGCTGATGACCGTGGACGGCACCCGCACCGTGTAGGTGACGCTGTCCCCCGCGCCCCCCGCCAGGTCGCCGACCTCCCACAAGATGGTGCGCAGGGAGGGATAGTAAGTTCCGCCCCCGCCGACTTGCAGCGTGGTATCGTCCACCTCCGGCGGCAGCGTGCTTTCCACGTAGACGCCGTGCGCCGTGCCCTCGCCCGTGTTCTCCCACTCGACGGTGTAGGTGAGGGTCTGCCCCGGCGCGGCGGTCTGCGGGCCGTGGAGGGCGTTCGGGTCGTGAACCAACAGTTCGCGGGTGCAAATCTGCCAGGTGTGCCAGTCTTTGGTGTTGGAGCAGTCAATACACTGGGTGTTGATGCCGCCGAGCGTCTCGCTGTCGCCGTAGGCGCAGCCGTGAGGACAGTATTCCAGCGACGGGGTGGGCATGTACTTGCAGGTGTTGCCGTCGCAGTGGTAGGTCAGGCGGAACTCCGAACGCCCGAACTTGGACTCGTTGCGCGGCGCGTCGTAGCACGCCACGCTGTCGCCGTCGCAGCGGTACTTGTTCCAGTTGTGGACATCGGCGCATTCCTGCGTGCATTGGCGGTAATGCTCCTGATGATACGGTGCCCACAGGTCGCGGGCGCACTGGGAGCAGACGCCCAGGCAGTCGGAACTGCACGCCGCGCAGGCCTGACAGGCATGACTCCCCCCGGCGAAACTGGGGTTGGACATCTCCTGGGGCACCTGCTGGAGCAGGCAGTTGCGCAGACAGTCGCCCCAGTCCTGGTCTGGACAGGCGTCCGCGCCATAAGGCTGTGCGTCCGGCCAGGGGCCGGCCATCGCCCAGGGGGTGTCCTCCGACGAGAGGCCGGAGCACCGCGCCGTTGTGGAGGTCGCAGCCGACGCGGCCAGATTCCCCCAGAACTCCCACCCGGCGGTCAGGTAGTTGAACCGCGCCCCACCTTCCAGGTCGTAGAACTCGACGCTGGTATCGGCCTCGCGGCGGATGTGGCGGTCGTCCCCGATGCGGCGCACGGCGGCGATCTCGCCGAGGCGGTCGGGGTTCAGCAGCAGGAGTTCGACCCACTCCGTGCCGTCGTCCAACGTCAGTTGCTCGGCGTTGCCGTAGTACTCGAATCCCTGCCCGATCAGGTGATTGTAGAGGGCGGCCAGGTCGGGGTCGGCGGCGAGGATGGCGTCCACCTGCGTTTGGGTGAGGGTCTGCCGGGCGGCGATGTCGAGTTCCTCATAGGCCAGGTGCTCGTCGTAGGAGACCCAGGGATGGCGCAGGTTGTCGGCGGCGACCAGCGCCACGGCGGGCATGACCGTGTAGGCCGGCGTGCCCCACTTGTACCAGACCTGGACGACGGCGTGGAAATCGCCACCCACCGGCACGTCCCCCAGTTTCCAGATGACGCGGTTTTGCAGCGGCCAGAACTCCCCATCGGGCACGCTGTAGCGGTACTCGGCCCGCCAGGGGATTTCCAACACCACGATGGCGTCGTGCAGCGTCTCGGTGTACAGATTCTGGAAGGAGACCCCGAAGTTGACCGTATCCCCGGCGGCGACGCGCTGCGGAGCGGCCAGTTGCACCAGGTATTGGGTCGTGGTGGGCGGAGCGGGAGCGGCGGTCAGCCAGGGGTCGTAGAACACCTGGTCGGTGACTTCCTCGCCTGTCCCGCCGGGATTGCCGCTGTGGGTCGGGCCGGAGGCGTCGCCCCACCAGTTGTAGAACGCCAGCGTGCGGTAGAGGGAAAGGGTCTGCCCGGCCGGCACCTCCTGATTGACGCCGTACCCCTGGTTGCCCTGGATGGAGTTGCCCAGGGACTCGTCCCCGCCGAGGATGAGCGTCGCGCGGCCCCGGTTGCGCACCCCGTCCCGGACGTTGTTCTCGATGGCGGAGCCGTGGACGGCGACGAAGGCCTCATCCCCCTCCACCAGCAGGCCGACGCCGCTGTTGGCCTGAATCCGGCTGTTTTCGATGAGCACCTCGCTATCTCCGGTCACGCAGATGCCGCTGTCGAAGGAACTATCGGCGGTGGTGTCGTCGCCGTTGCTGGCGATGAGCGAATCGGCGATCGAGACGCGGCTGTTCTCGATGTAGATGCCGTGATCCAAGAAGAAGTGCCAGCCGTCGAAGTGATACTCGTCCGAGACGGTGACGTGCTCCAGATGCACCTCGCCGGTGAGCACGTTGTGGATGGTGATGTTGGCCCCGTCGTGGTAGCCGGTGGAAGGGAGCGTCAGCACGGAGTTGCCGCGCCCGGCGTAGCGGACGGTGGCGTAGCGCAGGTCGCCCGTGCCGCCGTCGAAGACCAGCCCCTGCCACTGGCACGCGCCGGTGTTCACCGAGGAGGTGAAGGTAATCGGCTGGGCGGGCGTGCCGATGGCCTCCAGGCGGCCCTCCACCCGCAGTTCGTTGTCCCAGCGCCCCATCACGGTCACGCCGGGGTCGAGGGTCAGGGTGTAGGTCGGCGGGATGGTGAGGTCTCCGGCCAACTCGTACCCTTCCAGGGTAGGCATCGTGGGGAGCGCGGCGTCGTGGCCCATCATCGCGCCGGGCCACAGGAGTATCCGGTTGACGTGATTGTCCTGGAAGGTGGTGTTGGTGAGGGTCAGGACGCTGGCGGGGCCGCTGACGTGGAGGGGAAAGTCCTCGTCCGTGCCGGTGCTGGCCTCCCCGTCGCCGATCTCGCTGAAGAGCGTGCCGCTGACGACCACGCGGCTGTTATCCACGAAGAGGCCGTAATCCCTGGCTCTGAAGGCCCAGGCGCCGTAGCCGGTCTCCGAGATGATCTGGGTGTACTCCAGGCGCACCGCGCCGCTGAGCACATCGCGCACGTAGATGTTCCCGCCCAGCGACTGGTCCGCGCCGGGCAGGTCGGGGTAGACCTGGTCGCCGCCGTGCATCACGGTGACGTAGCGCAGGTTGCCCGTTCCAGCCCCCAGGCTGCCGTCGAAAATCAGCCCTTCCCAGCCGGAGACACCCCCGCTGCTGGAGGTGAAGGTAATCGGCATCGTGGGCGTGCCGACGGCTTCCAGGTGTCCCTGCACCTTGAGGGCCTGGTCGTCGCCGCCCATCACTATCACGCCGGGCTCAATGGTCAGGGTGTAGGTCGGGGGGATGGTGAAATCCCCGGCCAACTCGTAGCCTTCCAGTTGGGGCTGGGCGTAGAGCGTGGCGTCGTGCCCCATCATCGCGCCGGGCTGGAGTTGCACCCGGTCGGCGTTGTTGCCGGTGAAGACGGAGCCGTGCATCACCAGGTCGGTCGCTCCGCCGCCCACCACCATAGGCCGCTCGTTCTCGACATAGGAGCCGCCGCCAATGCCGGTGAAGAGGGTGTCGCTCATCACTACCCGGCTGTCGGCTACTACCAGGCCGTGGTCGCGGTTGTTGCCGGCCACATCGCGGAAAGTGACGTGTTCCAGGTGCAGGGTGCTATCCCGCGCCGCCAAGTCGCTGCCCTGGTAGGAGCCGAGAATGCCGTCCAGCACGCTGTTGTACTGCCCGGCGTAGCGCACGGTGACGTAGCGCAGGTCGCCCGTGCCGCCGTCGAAGGCCAACCCGCTCCACTGGTAGGGGCCGGTGTCCGCGATGGAAGTGAACGTAATCGGCCGCGTGACCGTCCCCAGGGCTTGCAGCGTGCCTTCCACGCGCAGTTCTGCGCCGCTGAAGCCGGAATCGCCCATCACCGTCACGCCGGACTCAATGGTCAGGGTGACGCCGGGGGGTACGGTCACATCGCCGCTCAACAGGTGAGGGCTGTCGGCGGCGCACCACGTTTGCGTGCCGGTGATGACCCCGCTGTGCGGGCCGGGGACGCAGGCGGTCGGCGCGGCGGCGGCGTGATTCGCCAGGAACAGGAGCAGCCCGGCCAGCAGCACTCCCGCCAGCACGGGCGCGGACAGACTCGGATGAGATCGCAGGACTCGCATCGCCTTTCCTCCTTGCTGATTGGGATTCCGGGGGGAGTCTGCCGCGCACCATCGGCGGCCAGGCGGACGCCCTCCTGTGTAGAATCTACCACCGGGGACTTACGAAAGACTTACAGCGAGCGGGGTCAGTGCCCTTTGGTCAGTGCTCTTGGGCGAGGATACGGCGGTAGAGGTCTTGGAGGTCGTCCAGGGGGGCGATGTCCAGTTCCTCACGCAGGGCGCGTTCCAGGTCCAGATAGAGGCGCAGCGCACCGGCGCGGTCGTTCAGGGCCAGACAGGCCCGCATGCCCAGCAGGACGGCGTTTTCCTGCCAGGGCTCGACTTCCAGGACGAGGCGGCAGTGTTCGAGCGATTCGTAGGGACGCCCGGCCTCCAGGCACTGCCGGGCCAGGGCCAGCAGCGACCGGATGTAACGCCGGAGCATCCGCCGGCGCGGCGAGGCCGCCCAATCCGCGTACCGGTCGCCGGGGAACAACTCCCCGCGATAGAGCGACACCGCCGCCTCCCACTCGCCGCGCCGGAAGTGCTGCTTGAACGCCTCGAAGTCCACCCAGGAGCCGGGCGGCAGGCGCAGTGTGACCAGTCCGCGCTCGACCTCCAGGTAGCGGGAGGGGAATTTCTCCGGCAGGTCGGGTTCCAGGGCCCGGCGCAGCGCGGAGGTCGCCTGGTGGAAGGGGGTGCGCGTCGAAGTGGGGGACTTGCCGGGCCAGAGGGCTTCTGTGACCTGGTCGCGGAGGAGGGAGCGGCCCGGACTGACAAGGAGGAGGCGGAACAGTTCCCCGGCCCGCCGTCGGCGCCAGGCCTGGTCGGGGATGACCCGCGCCCCCTGCCGCACCTCGAAGCGGCCCAGGGTGACGATGCGCAGGGGCGGCGGCGGCACGTTAGCCAGATGACCCAACAGTCTGGCGGAGAGGGAGGCGATGGCGGGGTCCGCGCTGTTCAGGCGGGCCGCCAGCAGGGGGAAGGCCAGCCCGCGCTCCTGTTCCAGCAGGAAAGCGTAGCCGCCGCTGATGATGTGGGAGACGGCCTCCAACCAGGCGGCGGGGGCCGCGGCCCGCTGCTGTTGATGGAGCAGGGCGGCCAGCAGGAGAAGCCCCCGCGCCAGATCCAGGTTGGCCTGCAAGGGGCTCAGAATCTCGATCGCTGCCCGCAGGTCGGATTCGGCGGCGGCGATGTGGCCCACGTCCCAGGAGGCCCGTCCGCGCTCGATGAGCGCCATGCCCTGGAGATGGCGGTATCCCACGCGGGCGGCGATGGTCAGGGCGTCGTTGGCCCAGTCGCGGGCTGCGGAAGCGTCGCCGGCGGCCCGGCGGTAACGGCTGAGCCCCAGGCGAATCAGGACGTTCAGCCCGGGGTCGCCGATCGTCTCGGCGATGGAGCGGGCGCGGGTGTACAGAGGCAGGGCCGCGTCGGGGTCTTCCCCGCCCTGGGCCAGGTCGGCCCGCAGGCAGTAGTAGAAACCCTCGGCCAGCGAGCCGGGCGGGGCGTAACGGCGCAGTTCCTCGGTCACGGCCAGGGCGCGTTCCCGCCGTCCCGTGACCCAGTAGACCCAGCCCATAGTAGCCAGGGGAAACCAGGCCACCTCTGGCATGTCCAGTTCCCGCGCCAGGCGGAGCGACTCCTCGTCGGCGGCCAGCGCGAGGTCGAACTGGCCCCGCGGCACGTAGACGTTGGCGGCCAGGTTGTGGAGGCCGCGCCGCAGGGCACGGCGGTATCCCAGTTGACGGCTCAGGTCAATGGCGCGTCGGTAGAACGTCTCGGCGGCGGAAGGGTCGTCGGTCTCGGCGGCGCAGTTGCCCAGAATCAGGAGCGCGTCGGCGCGGGGCGGCGCGTCGGGGGGGAGGCGGCCCAGCGACTCCTCGGCCAGCGCGTGCGCCGTGTCGTAGTGGCCCTGACGGAAGTGGAGGTAGGCCAGGCAGATCTGCGCTATGGCGATCGGCTCGGCCTCGCCGGAGACCCGCGCCTTTTTCAATGCCTCCCGCGCCCGCCGCAACGCCGCGCCGACATCGCCGGCCCGTTCGAGGGCGTAACTTTCTTCGACCAGGTCGCTGACGGATGGAGACCGGCCCATCGTTGGCCTCCCGCCCGCCGGTGGGGAGGCTAACGCACCGTGGAACGGGCCTGGTCGCCGATCGCCAGGCCGGTGGCCTGGTCAATCTGGATGTTGTACTTGCCCTGCTGCACCGTGCTCTGGTCGCCAGTGATGATGACGCTGCCGCTCACGTCGCCGCCGACGGCTACGGAGCGGTCAGAGGCGGCGACGGTCACACCGGCGGCCTGGGCCGCGTCCCACAGGCGGGCGACCGCGGCCGCCAGGGCGGGGTCGTCACGGAGAGCTATCTTCAGTTGCAGCCGCAGGGCGGCCTCGGTGTCGGGGTCGGCGGGGTCCTCGACGACCGCCGCGGCGGCCTCGACTACCTCATCCTTGCCCCGCAGTTTCTCCCACAGGGCCTGGGCCTTCTCCCAGGCCGCGCCGGTGAGCCGCTTGCCGGATTCCTCGGCCGCCGCCTTGAGCAAGTGGGGGAGGTAGGGGGCCAGGAAGGGGACGATCTGCTGGGCCAGTGTTTGAGCGTCCATCGCAATCCTCCTCAATCCGGTGTTGATGATGGGCGACGGGCCGCGCCGCCGCCCATTCCAATTGTAGCCGGATTGCGGAAACCTGCCAAGTCGCACCTTGTCCCCCGCCAGCACCTGTGCTATACTCGCCGCGAGATGGCTCCCCGAACCGACCTCGCCCAACCCAATCCCGCTTTCGACGCCGCGCCGTACCGCGTGCTGATCGCCCGCCTCTCCCCTTTCGCGGACGTCGAACGCTCCCTGCCCCACCTGTTCCTCTTCGACGCCGTCCGCCGCGCCCTGCCGGAGGCGTTCGTTGACCTGGCCTTCTTCGACGGTGCCGCCGACCCGCCCCTCAGCGGCCTCCAATCCCGCCGTCCCCTGACCGCCTTCGACCTGCTGCTCATCTCCAACGCCTACATCCTCGAACTGCTCAACCTCCCCTTCCTCCTGCTGCGGGCCGGGCTCCCCCTGTTCGCCGGGGAGCGCGGCTCCCGGAGGCCGTTGATCATCCTCGGCGGCTCCAACGCGCTGGCGACCCAGGCCCTCATCCGCGCCGACGGCGACAGTTTGGTAGACGGCATTTTCTTCGGCGAGGGGGAGGGGGTAGTCGGCGAGTTGGCCCGCTTTCTGCTCCGCGGGGGAGGGACGGCCGCCCTCCGCCAGGCCGCCGACCGCTTCCCCGGCTTCTCGCCGGCCGGCGAGTCCCGCCCCGCCGACAAGCCGGGCCTCGA
>JALWUZ010000103.1 GCA_027079895.1 Anaerolineae bacterium | reverse complement strand
TCGTGGGTGCGCTCGGCGTGAGCAACCTCGGCGTCGGTCGCCCGTTCACCCAGCACGACCGCCAGTTGCTGATGGCTCTGGGGGATTACGCCGCCATCGCCATCGAGAACGCCCGGTTGTACGAGGGGGTGCAGGAGGCCAACCGCGCCAAATCGGAGTTCGTCTCTGTCGTGGCCCACGAACTGCGCACTCCGATGACCTCTATTCGCGGCTACGCCGACTTGCTGCTGGGCGGCGGCGTCGGCCCGTTGACCCCGCAGCAGGAGGAGTTCGTCCGCACCATCGTGCGGAACGTGGAGCGGATGCAGATCCTTGTCTCCGACCTGCGGGACATCTCCCGGATGGAGACCGGCCAGTTGCGCTTGGAACGGAAAGCGGTGCCCCTGCTGGAGCCGCTCCGTCTCGCCCTGCACTCTGTCAAACAGCAGATGGAGGCTCATGGCCAGCAGTTGACGATCGCCGTGCCCGACGACCTCCCGCTGGTCTACGCCGACCCGGCCCGCCTGACGCAGATCTTCACCAACCTGCTCAGCAACGCTCACAAGTACACCCCCGACGGCGGGCAGATCACCGTCCGCGCCGAGCGGGAAGGGGGATACGTCCGCTGCTCCGTTTCCGACACCGGCATCGGCATGTCGCCGGAGGATTTGGGCCGCCTGTTCACCAAATTCTTCCGCTCCGACGACCCCGCCGTGCGCGAGAAGCCGGGCACCGGCCTGGGGTTGTGCATTTTCAAAAATCTGGTCGAGTTGCAGGGCGGCACCGTCAGCGTGGACAGTGTCCTCGGCCAGGGGACTACCTTCTCGTTTACCGTCCCCGTCGCGTACCGCGATACGGGCCGCTAGAGCACAGCACGCCAACCGCCGCCGTCTCCCTGTGTACGCCGACGTCCGGCGGTTTTTTGTTCCCCCCCTGGCGTGCTGTGGAGTGGAGATTGAGTCGTTGGGTAGGCGATGGCACTGCCATCGCCTACTCCATTTGACCGTAGGCGTAGGAACTTTGAAATGCCCTGGGTACGCCGCACTTGGTTGCCTGGTAAAGAATCTGTGCTAGAATTTGGGCTACCTGCCACACCTGCCACACCCAACGCGCGTGAGCGTCCCTGGGCGGGTGGAGTTGGGGGCTGAAATGAACGAGCATCTTGACGACTCAATCCTGGTCTTGTTGGTAGAAAACGACCCGGTGGACAAGATGGCTTTCCTCCGGTTCGTCGAGCGGGAGCACCTGCCCTACCGCTGTGTAACGGCGACATCCGTAGAGGAGGCCCGCCGCCATCTCAGAAGCCGTCTGTTCGACATCGTGCTGGCCGACTACTCGCTCGACGATGGGACGGCCCTCGATGTTCTCAAGGCGGTCAAGGACACGCCGGTAGTGGTCGTCACCGGCAGTGGTAACGAGAGGGTGGCGGCGGCGGCGATGAAGTCCGGGGCCTCCGATTACGTCATCAAGGACCCGGCCGGCAACTACTTGATCACGCTGCCGTTGGTCGTCCAGAACGCCATCACCCGCAAACAGAACGAACGTGACTTGCGCCGCTATCGGGAACAGTTGGAGGCGTTGGTCGAGGAGCGCACCGCCGAGTTGATCGCCGCCAACAGCCAACTGCGGAGCGAGGTCGCCGAACGGGAGCGGGCCGAGCGGGCCCTCAAGGAGAAAGTCTCCGAACTGGAGGCCATCTATCGCATCGGCGTCGCCATCTCCGCCCAACTGGACACGCAGACGATCCTCCAACTGATTGTCGAACAGTGCGCCCCCCTGGTGAACGCCGCCAGTTGCTCGGTGCTCCTGCCCGACCCGGAGGACGGACGGGAACTGGTCTTCGTGGCCGCCGTTGACGGAATCGTCGGAGTCCGCGTGCCCCCCGGCAAGGGAATCGCCTCCCGCGTCATCGGGCAGGGCGTGCCGCAGATCGTCAACGATGTCGCAGCGGACCCTGATTACTATGCGGCGGTGAGCGCGGAGCGTGGGGTGGAGATCAAGTCGCTGCTGGCCGTCCCCCTCATCGTCCAGGGGAACACCATCGGTGTGCTGGAGGCGGTCAACAAACGAACGGAGGAGTTCACCACACGCGACCAGGATGTCCTGTTGATGCTGGCCTATCACGCCGCGATTGCCCTCAACAACGCCCGGCTGTACGAAAAGCAGCAGGAGGAACTAGCACGCCGTATCCAGGTCGAAGAACGGCTGCGGGCCATTCATCAACTGGGGATTGAACTCTCGCTCCTGCGGGACGAGGAGCACATCATGGCGCGGGTGATGGACGTCGCCGTCAGCCTGTTCCAGTTCGACAACATCGGCTACGGGTTGGTGGACGAGAAGGCCGGGGAACTGGTCTATTACCTCACCAAAGAGGGTGGTCGGATAGAGCCTCTCCTCCGCCTACCGCTGGGTGGGGAAC
>JALWUZ010000102.1 GCA_027079895.1 Anaerolineae bacterium | reverse complement strand
CGGGTATCTCGTTCTCCGCGTCGGGGCGGGGGTGGGTGGTGAGCACCACCATCTGCCCTCTTTCGAGGTGCAGCGGTTCGGGAATCTCTCCTACGCGCAGTTTGGGGCCTTGCAGGTCGGCCATGATGGCCACCTGGCGGCCTTCCTCGGCGGCGACCTGGCGCAGAGTGGCGATCGCCTGGGCGTGAGTGGCGTGGTCGCCGTGGGAGAAGTTGACGCGGGCCACGTCCATCCCGGCCCGCAGCAGGCCGCGCATCACTTCGGGCGAGTAGGAGGCCGGCCCGATGGTGCAGACGATTTTGGTACGGGACATGTTCCTGCCCTTCGTTCGATGGCGGGTTGAAGGTGCGACGCGCTTCCCGTGAGGTTCACCGTTTGTCCCGCTCGGCGCGGATGTACTCCTCCACCGGAATGGTGATGTCGTTCTCCACCAGGTACCTTCGGAGCCTTTTCAGCCGCTCGTCCGACGGCCCCGGCTGGCTCTTAACATACTGATCCAGGTTGGAGAGTTTCAACTTCCCCTCGGCGATCATCCGCTGCATAAAGCGCGGCAGTTCGCTGATGAGTTGCTCCATGTCGTCCTTTGTTGGCGATGGAACGGAAGTCGCCTTACCGTCCGCACAACCTGGGCCTCATAATAGGTCAGTTGTGCGTCCACGGAGTGCCTCCTGTCCAGGCGGCCATCGTCCAGGAGCACCGCCCCGTGTCGAGGTTCACCGCTTGTCCCGCTCGGCGCGGATGTACTCCTCGATGGGCACCGACACGCCTTCCAGTTGCCGACGGAGTTCACTCAGCGACGGGTGAGGATGTCTGTGCTGCTCCTCCAGGCCGGTGTACTGGTATTCGGAGAGTTTCAATCGCCCCGCGGCGATCATCCGCTGCATAAAGCGCGGCAGTTCGCTGATGAGTTGCTCCATCTGCGGTCAACGGACGTTGTAGAACGCCCTCCGCCCGGCGTAGAGGGCCTCGCCGCCCAGTTGCTCCTCGATGCGCAGCAGTTGATTGTACTTGGCGATGCGGTCTGAGCGGCAGGGGGCGCCGGTCTTGATCTGCCCGGTGTTCAGGGCGACCGCCAGGTCGGCGATGGTGGCGTCCTCCGTCTCGCCGGAGCGGTGGGAGACGACGACAGCCCACCACACCCGCTGCGCCAGTCGCACGGCGGCGATCGCCTCGCTCAAGGTGCCGATCTGGTTGACTTTGCACAGCAGCGCGTTGCAGGCTCCGATTTCAATCGCCCGCCGGACTCGCTCTACGTTGGTGACGAGCAGGTCGTCGCCGACGATCTGAATCTGGTCCCCCAGCCGCTCGGTCATCAGCACGAACCCGTCCCAATCGTCCTCCGCCAGACCGTCCTCGATGCTGAGGATGGGGTATTTCGCCACCCAGTCGGCGTAGAAGTCCACCATCTCCGCGCTGGTGAGAGCGCGGCCCTCTTTCTTGAGGATGTACTTGCCGTCCTCGTAGAACTCGCTGGCGGCCGGGTCGAGGGCGATGCCGATTTGCTCGCCGGGCGCGTACCCCGCCGCCACAATCGCCTCCAGGATGACCTCGATCGCCTCCTCGTTGGTCTTGAGGCTGGGCGCAAAGCCCCCCTCGTCGCCGATGCCGGTCGAGTACCCCTTCCCCTTGAGCACCGACTTGAGGGCGTGATAGACCTCGCTCCCCCAGCGCAACGCCTCGGCGAAGGTGGAAGCCCCGACGGGCATAATCATAAACTCTTGCAGGTCGGGGCCGTCGAGGGCGTGCTTGCCGCCGTTGAGGATGTTCATCATCGGCACCGGCAGCAGGTAGGTATGCACCCCGCCGATGTAGCGGTAGAGCGGCAGGTCGAGGGCGTTGGCCGCCGCCTTCGCCACCGCCAGGGAGACGCCGAGGATGGCGTTGGCTCCCAGTTTCTCCTTGTTGGGCGTGCCGTCCATCTCCAAAAGCAGCCCGTCAATCCCGGCCTGGTCGGTCGCGTCCCAGCCGAACAGTTCCGGGCCGATGGTCTCGTTGACGTTGGCGACGGCCTGCAACACTCCCTTGCCGTTGTAACGGGCCGGGTCGCCGTCGCGCAGTTCGTGGGCCTCGTGTACGCCGGTGGACGCGCCGGAGGGGACGGCCGCCCGCCCCCACGCTCCGCCCATCAGCGTGACCTCCACCTCGATGGTGGGATTGCCCCGTGAGTCCAGAATCTCGCGGGCGACGATGTAGTTAATACCGGTCTCGATCATCTTTCCTCCAGGTTGGATTTAGGTGTGTCTCAGGTTAGGATTGCCCATCATCCCCTTCGAGCGCGGCTTCCAGTCGCCCGAAGTCGAAATATCTCTCCATCAGGGCCTCGAACTGCTCCAACTTGGCGGCCTGTCCCAGCCGCGTCTTGCCGAAGACGCGCTCGATGGCCTCGACGGTCTCCATCGTGTTGTGGCGCACGAGGATCACCGGCACGCCGGCCTCCTCGGCGCGGCGCAGGACTTCCGGCAGCGGGCGCAGGTGGCCGGTCAGCACCAGGCATTGGGTCGTCGTTTCCAGGGCCACCAGTTGGATGTCCGCCCGGTCGCCGCCGGTGATGACCGCTTTGGCCCCCGGTATGCGCCGCAGGCGGGGCAGGGCCTGTTCCACGCTCATCGCGCCGACCACCAGGTGCTCGACGAGCACGTCTTTCTTCTCCGGCAGGATGAGGAACTCCCCATTTAGCGTGTCCGCCAACTCGCCGACGCTGATGGCCTGGAGGTTCTCCCGCCGGGGCAGTGTGCCGAGCACCGGAATGCCGCGCTGTTCCAGGTAGGGCGCGGCGATTTCGGACACGAACTCCATCTCCTCGTCGGGGACTTTGTTGATCACCACGCCAATCAGCCGCTCGCCGAGGCGCAGTTGGGCCACCAGGCAGTCGTCCAGCAGCGACATGCGGTCGCTGAAGGGGGTGACGGCCAGCACTTTGGTGTCCAACGCCCGCGCCACTACCGGCGTGCCCAGCCCGACGCTGAACCCCTCGCGCAGCGACCCCCCGCCTTCCAGCAGGATGACGTCCTTGCCCTCCCGCACCCGCTCGAAGGCGGCCTGGACGCGCTCCAGGAGGTTGGGGGGAGCCTCGCCGGCCAACTCCTGCATCAGCAGGTCGCCGGTCAGCACCACGCCGACCAGGTCGCGCACCGACTCGCTCAGTCCCAGCGTGCGGCGCACGAAGTCGGCGTCCTCGTCGGACATCCGCCCGCCAATCTGCCAGGGCTGGGTGCTCAACGGCTTGAGGTAGCCTACCACGTGCCCTTTCTGCTGGAAGTGGTGCCCCAGTCCCAGGATGATGGCGGTCTTGCCTGAAAATGTGTGCAACGAAGTCACGTACAGGGCTTTCATCTACAATCTCTCCTCGACCCCAATCGGCATCATCACCAATCCGCTGATGACCTTCGGGTAGAAATCGGTGGATTTCTGCGGCATCTTCTCGCCGGCCGCCGTGCAAGCGCGGACTTGCTCCATCCGCGTGGGGTTCATCACCAGGAGGAAGTTGGCCCGTCCCTCGTCAACGGCCTCGTACCCCATCTGGGGGTCGCGCAGGTACTCGATGTTCTCCTTGCGCTCCACCGCTGCTTTGTCTATCCCCAGCACCCGCTCGATGAACAGTTCGTGCAGCACGGAGACATCGAGCATCCGCCAGGCCGGGGCGCGGTCGGGCAGCAACTTCTCCAGCACGGCCGGGTCTTTGAGCGTCAGGACGGCGAAACGGCCATCGTAGAAGCCGAACCGAGGATGGGAGGGCTCCGCCGCCGCCAACTCCGCCTCCAACGCGGCCCGGTCGGGTACCTCCTGCACGGTGAAGTAGCCCTTCTCCTGCGCCAGATGCAACGCCGCCGGGCCGTCCAGCCGGTCGTAGGAGTGAATCAACCGGTGAGTCGGCAGAATCACCAGGCCGGGGTCCTCCATGCTGACCAGCGTCACCATCCGGTAGTTGAACCCGGCGTTGGGGGGCGCGTCGGGGTACCGCGCCCGCATCTCGTCCCGAAAGTTGAGGGCGGTTTCGTACCGGTGATGGCCGTCGGCGATGATCAGGTTGCGACGGGGGGCCATCTCCTCCATCACGGCGGCGATGACCTTTTCGTCCGTCACCGGCCAGAACCGCTGCACCACGTCGTGCTCGAACAGTTCCCGCAACTCGAACCCCTCCTGCCCGGCGATGGCCTCTTCCAGCAGGTCGTTTATACCGCCGCCGGGGTAGAGCATGAAGATGTGCCCGAAGTTGACCTCCGTCGCCCGCATCAGGTTGAGGCGGTCAATTTTGGGGCCGGAAAGCGTCCGCTCGTGGGGGAGCACGATCCCCTCGTCGAAACGGCTCAACTCGAAGGCGGCGATGAGCCCGTGCCGGGTGCGGGTGCTCCCGTCGGGCAGGGTGAAGGTCTGGTGGAGCACGTAAAAGGCCGGACGGGGCTCGCGCATCAACACTCCCTCGTCCAGCCAGGCGCGGAAGAAGTCACGGGCGCGGGTGTAGACGTTGTGCTGGTCGTCGTCTCCCGGCTCCTCCTTCCCCTTGATGAGCCGCACGACGTTGTAGGGGCTCAGGGCGTAATACTCGTCCTGAAGGCCGTGCCGCACCCGGTCGTAGGGCTGACTGATGACGGCGGAAAGGTCGGGAATTTTCTGGGGGTTGTAGCGTACCCCACGGAACGGTTTAATCGTAGCCATACTGACCTCCTACTCGGAATCCACTGACAGCAATTTGAGGAAACTGATGACGACCACCACGTAGGCGATCATCTTGGGCAGCATCAGCGTGCCGGCGATGGGGAAGGCGTCCACGAGGAGCACGGTGCCCATGTAGCAGGCGAACGAGGCCACAATCCCCCACCCGGCGACGGACAGATATTTGCCGGACGGCGGAGCCGTCCGCCGTCCGGCCTGGACGAACATCCCGGCGACGGTCAGCCCGGCGAGGGCGAAGGGGATGTTGCGGTAGACGCGCCAGCCGGGGGCCGGCCCGCCCCAATTGTTCTGCGGGGGGAACAGCAACGCCAGGCGGATGGCCATCAGGAGCACCACCACGACTTCGAGCCCCGTCCACGGGCGGTCGAACTTCGCCTGACGGTAGAGGAGGGCGAATAGGTAGAAGAAGGTGAGCATGAAGGAGGTGGCGAAGGAGCCGACCCCCGTCCAGGGGACGGGCCGCCCGCCCCAGATGAGGGCGAGCGGTTCGCGGCCGGTGAAGGTGACGTAGGCCTGGGTGACGATGTGGACGACGTCCCCCGCCAGCAGCGCGGCCACCGCCGCCAGCAGCCAGCGATCGGCCCGGCGTTGCTCCGCCGAGCGGGCCGGGAAGCGGCGGGCCATCAGGACGGCGGCGGTGATGATGGCCGCCAGGTAGGATATGTTGATGACGGTGATGACGATACCCATCGGGCCGGTGAAAGCCATTTCATCCTCCTGGAGTGTGCCGGTCACGCGGCGGCGAACTCGATCGCAATCCGCGCCACCTCCTCGCCCACGCGGGCTTTCGCCTCGACGGTGCCCGCGCCGATGTGCGGCGAGCCGATGACCTGCGGCAGCGACAGCAGCCGTTGTCCGCGATCCTTCTTTTCATCCTCGAACACGTCCAGCGCGGCGCCGGCCACCTTGCCGCCGACGATGTTTTCGTACAACGCCGTCTCGTCCAGCGTCCCCCCGCGCCCGCAGTTGATTATGCGCACCCCGTCCTTCATCCGCGCGAAGGAGTCGGCGTTGACGATGTAGTGCGTCTCCGGGGTATGGGGCACGTGGAGCGAGATGTAGTCCGCCTGGGGGAGCAACTCGTCCAGGGGGAGCAGCGTCACCCCCTCCTCCGCCTCGGTCACGTAGGGGTCGTAGGCCAGCACCCGCATGCCCAGCGCGGTCGCCTTGCGGGCCACCAGCCGCCCGATGCGCCCGTAGCCAATCAGCCCCAGCGTCTTCCCGGCGATCTCGCTCCCCTTGCTGAAAGCCTTTTTCTCCCACTTCCCGGCCTTCATCGAGGCCGTCACCTGGGGCAATTGCCGCGCCAGCGCCAGCAGATACCCCACCGTCAGTTCCGCCACCGAGTTGGAGGAGGCCGTCGGGGTGTTGCGCACCGCGATGCCCTTCGAGCGGGCGTACTCCACGTCAATGTTGTCCAGTCCGACCCCGCCCCGGATGATCAGTTTCAGGTTGACCGCCTTGTCAATCAGCGGTTGGCGTACCTTCGTCCGGCTGCGGACGACGATGGCGTCGTAGTCGGCGATGACCGCCTCCAACTCCTCCGGCGAAATGTCATCCCGCACGTCCACCTCGATACCGGCCTCCCGCATGGCGGCGATGGCCGAGGGAGCCGTTGGGTCACACACGAGTAGTCTCATCTCCCGCCTCCTACAGTCCCAGGATGTCCTCGATCTGGCCGGTGAGCCACTTGAGGTCGTCCACCGTCAGGTCGCCCATGTGCGCGATGCGGAAGCACTTCTCCTTCAATTCGCCGTAGCCGTTGGAGATCATCGCCCCGCGCCGGCCCAGTTCCTCGTTCAGCCCGGCGACACTGATGCCGCGCGTGTTCTCGACGTTGGTCACGGTGAGCGACAGGTACCGCTCGTCGGAGTAGAGCGCGAAGTAGCGGCGGGCCCAGTCCTGGACGTAGGCCGCCATGTCCTTGTGCCGCTGCCAGCGGTTCTCCAGCCCCTCGGCCAGAATGTCGTCCATCTGGACATTCAGGGCCTGGATCAGACTGATGGCCGGCGTCGCGGGGGTCTGGTGCTTCTCGTACTTCTTGTCCATCTGGGCGTAGGAGAAGTAGTAGCCGGGGGCGGCGACCGCCTTAGCCCGCTCCCGCGCCCGGTCGCTCACCGCGCAGATGGTCAGTCCCGGCGGCAGCGCGAAGCACTTCTGCACCCCGGCCAGGCAGACGTCCAGTCCCCAGGCGTCGAACTCGATCTTGACCCCGGCCATGCAACTGACGGCGTCCACCAAAATCAGCACGTCGGGGTACTTCTCGTGGACCAGGGCGGCGATCTCCTGGACGGGGTTCATCAAGCCGGTGGAGGTTTCGTTCATCACGACGGTGATGGCGCCGTAATCCCCTTTGGAGAGAGCCTCGTCCACCAACTCCGGCGTGATGGCCTGGCCCATCGGCACCTCGACCTTGTCGCAGGGGATGCCGTTGGCGACGGTGATTTGGTGCCAACGCTTGGAAAACGCCCCGCAGACGGTGTTGAGCACTTTCTTGGGGCCGGCCTGCCGCACCGCCCCCTCCATAACGCCGGTGGAGGAACTGGTGTAGAGGTAAACCCGTTGTTCGGTGTAGAGCAACTGTTGCAACTTGCCCGTCACCTCTTTCTGCAACTCGGCGTACTCTGGGGCCCGGTGGCCGATCATCGGGGCAGCCTGAGCCTGTAAAATCCGTTCCCGCACGTGGGTCGGGCCCGGTATGAACAGTTTTTTGTACATCTGTCTCCCTCCTGGTTTGGTTTGGAACGACCACTCAAGCCGCTGTGCGCTCCATCGCGGCCAACGATTGTGATTCTACACTACGCGGCTACAAATGTCAATCGCCGGAGCGGGGTCGGTGGGGCTTTTCGGGGGGTAGGCGAAGGCGGTGCCTTCGCCCACCCGGCGGCCTACGCGGTTGCGAATGTCAATTGCCGGAGCGGGGCTGGGTTTTCATTTGACGGTCTCTGTGTTAAAATACCCCCCACAAAGGAGGAGGAGCGAACCATGTCGGAACATGTCCTTATCGCCATCGCCTGGCCCTACGCCAGCGCGAGAATCCACGCCGGTAACGTCACCGGTTCCCACCTGCCCGGCGACATCTGCGCCCGCTACCACCGCTTGGCCGGCGACCACGTCCTGATGGTCTCCGGCTCCGACTCCCACGGCACCCCCATCACCGTCGTCGCCGACCAGAGAGGAGAATCGCCCCGCGCGGTGTTCGAGAGTTTCCACCACGACTTCATCACCATGTTCCAACGGATGGGCATCAGTTACGACCTCTTCACCCACACCGACACGGAAAATCACCACCGCGTGGCCCAGGACTTCTTCCTCACTCTGTTGGACAAGGGCTATCTCTACACGCAAGTGCAGGAGCAGATGTACTCGGAGACGCTCCACCGCTTCCTGCCGGACCGGTACGTCGAGGGCACCTGCCCCGTCTGCGGGTACGAGTCGGCGCGGGGCGACCAGTGCGACCGGTGCAACACGCTGC